>JANNGQ010000695.1:0-18460 GCA_031403975.1 Planctomycetota bacterium | reverse complement strand
GCACGCTATTCTGGTCATCATGGCCGATGATCACGCGAGCGGCAGTCAGCCGGCTGCCGCGCTGATGGATTTCCACTGCGTTTGTGCGTCCGGTAGCTGCCTCGACTTTGGCGAATAGTTCCAGGAGTCGGTTTTTAATGTCATAGCGCAGCGTGCTCATCGTGGCCGTGACGCCCTCCTCGCTGGAATTGAAGATCACGCGCCGGCCTTCGGCTGTTATCGTGGCGAGCCGAAGTTGGTTCGACGGTTCTGCAGAGGTGGCGTCAGAAAACTTCGGCTGCAGCCCCAGCACCAGCTTTGAGCAAAACAGGCGGTCGACGTTACCGGATGCGGCGGGTCGTTCGATCAGGATCTGGTTGTCGGGTCGTAGTTCGCGATCCATGAACCCATAGAACGTTGCCTGTCTGGTGGGTACGAAGAATTCGAACCCGTTGGCCGCACTGATTTTCAGATGCACGGGTTCCCGCGACGAATCTTCATCACTAAACATCAAGTTACAGGTGATGCGCCCGAGCAGACGGATCCGCTGGACATCGGAGACTGACAATAGTCCCTGCTTTGACGTATCGCCGGACGACAGCAAATCAATTTCTGCACCACTGTCGGCAACGCCGGAGTGACTTCCCCAGGCAAACTTCACGGGTTGGCGCGTCCAGACCCTCATTGCGTTTTCTGAAATGTGAAACGTGTGACCCTCAATCCGTAGTTTGTCCGGACCGGTGATTCGCACCACGCCGGCCAGCAGCCCGGTCGTGATTTTTCCGAACTGGCCTTCCTCCAGACTGAACCTGGTGGAGGCATCCAGCTGCGCTGAGTCTGCTGTTGCAGTGATCGGAACATCGTCCTTCGTCTGCCGCCATAGCAGTGCCACCGGTCTGACCCGGATGGATCGGTTCTCATTGAACAGTTCGTGATCATTGAAAAACAAAAAGCGACCGCTGTCCCGAACGTGGCCGCTCGCATCACTGACCCAGGGGTCTTCGGGAAACCACGTGTTCGCGAGCTCTGTAAACACCAGAGATTTCTCGTGTGGCACTGCCGCGACCAGGGCCGTGTGCTGCCGCTGTTCCACTCGGAGCCACGGAGATGTCAGTTGCGAATATCCGATATACAGGGCCACGAGCCCAATGCCGACAAGCACAGTCCGGGGGCCCCTGGGAAGTGATGAAAATGACATAGCGCGTCAGTACGGGAAAGCGTCTTCAGACAGCAACAATGTGCAGAAAGTCGTGGAAAGTTCCTGAGTCCTGAATCTTCAATGTCGACACACCTGCTCCGCACGCGAGGCAAATGCCATCTGCCGAATCACGCCGGTTGTTCCAGCCGCGGCGGCAATGAATTCCGGTCGACAGAGTCCCGGCGCGCCGGGAGACAACAATCAATGATCGTCTCGGACTGAACTACTGTCAGGCCGACCTCGAAACAATCTTCAGGGATGCAACCGGGACGGCAGACTCCGTCTGTGCTGCGTCCATTGTTTGCAACACATCCGTGATGTCCAGCATTCCGACCGGCATCCGGTTCGTATCAATCACAGGAACTTCACTGAGTTTGCATGACGACATGACGTGAATCGCTTCCGGCAGCAGCACTTCCGGGCCGACCGTGATCGGGTTACTGGTCATCACCAGGTGAATCGGCTGATCCAGCTGTTCATCTCGCCGATTTTCAAACAGGCGCGCGAGATCGCTGTCCGTGAACAATCCAGTCAGCCGTCCGTCGTCATTCGTCAGGATCACGGCTCCCGTGCGGCGTCCAGGGCGGCTGTGATGAATCATGACCTCACGCACGGTCTCGTTTTCAGATGCGATCCGCAGCTGACTTATCGAGCGCATAACGTCCTTTACCGGGCAAAGCTGACGGCCCAGACTTCCAGCCGGGTGAAACACCGCAAAGTCCCGGGCTGTGAATCCTTTAAGCTGGCTCAGCACCAGCGCCAGTGCGTCGCCGAGCGCCAGCATCGCTGTTGTGGAACACGAAGGAGCCAGTGCGAGGTCGCCGGCCTCCTGATGTCTGCCGAAACAAAGGACGACGTCCGCCCGACGCGCCAGTGAGTTCTCACGATCGCGCGTGACCGCAATCACCGGGACACCAAGCCGCCTCAGAGCCGGCAGCAGCGCGACAAGTTCTTCGGATTCGCCGCTGTTCGACAGGACCAGCACGACATCATTCGGACTCACGCATCCAAGATCACCGTGTCGCGCTTCTGTCGGATGAAGGAAATGACTGTGAGTTCCGGTGCTGGCCAGCGTCGCGACAATCTTCTGTCCGATCAGCCCGGCCTTTCCAACTCCCGTGACGATCACTGACCCGGTTGCGAACCGAATCGCCCGGATCGCATCACAGAAACTCGGATCCAGTCGGTCTGCAAGCAGTTCAAGTGCGGCGGCTTCCTGGCGAATGATCCGCCTGGCCTCACGCAACTGCTCGACATCGCCGAATGAAATGACACAGCGCTGAGCACTGGACGTCGTCATGCTGTCATCCTTGACGCATCATTGCTGTCAACCGCGATGCTCGCGGTGACTCAGCCGCATCCCAAGTGAATTCGGAACAACGCCTGTACCTGAAATCGTAAGAAGACGGCAAATCCTGCGACCGCTGAACTCCCGTAAGTTCAGCCTGGACGCAAATCGCAGTTTACGGCTGATGCGACAGGAGCGTCAATCGCGGTTGGGCCTGCAGGACATGCTCAGAACTGCATTCGGCGATAACACCCTGTGCCGGTAACACTGACCAGAACGCCCGCCATGTCCACTTCGAGGTTCACAACGCCGAGGCACCTAGGTGGGTGAACAGCGCACAAACGACTTTCACATCCGAGGCGTACTTGAGAGCGTGTCCGAGAGTCTCCCCTGTCGGATGAGTGGTTTTCCTGCGAAATCAATCACAGACTCCTGGGCGGTTCGCCGGCCATTCGCGGTATGCGGATGGGTTTGCCGAACTCCAGCCGGTCAGGACTTGCGATGCGGTCGCGGTTGGCTTCGAAGATCTCACGATATCGAGCCTGCGAACCCAGCGTCTGGTGTGCGATTCCGGACAGTGTGTCACCGTAACGGACTATGTACTCGTCAAAGTTTTCGGGGATGCGGAACTCGAGTAATGCGACAGCAGCCAGTTCGTCTGCGGTGGTCGGCAGCGATTCAGTCGGCAGAGCTTCCGTCGCTGGAAACAGCGGCGGCAGGGGCGTGACAACCGATACCGATTCCTGCGGTATCACGTCAGTGTTTGGTCGTTCGTTCTCAAAATACTCATCTGGTGCATCCTTGATCCGGCGAAACCCGTCCAGAGAATTCTCGACACGTCCATCCAGCGTCGAACGAGCCTCAAATCGCGATGATGCAACGGGCGACGGCTGGCTCTTGTTGCGTTCGTCCATATTCCGGAGAACGTCCCGCAGTGTCCACGGCTGTTCGTCGATTGCAACAGCATCGGCTGATCGGGAGTCATTCAGATAGACAGCAACGTCGCGTTCCCGCAGTCGTTTGTTCAGTTCCTGTTCGCGGCGCACAGCAGGTACATCGGTCGGCAGGAGCGGCTCATTGCGAAAGAACAGCGCTGCCACGATGCCGATCAGAAGGATGCCCATGGCAATCCCGATTTTGCGATCCGTGTGCATGTTGTTTCAATGCTGGTGTGACGTCCACGCCCGCGCGTAAGCGCTCAGCGGCAAAAACTGCCGGTCTGGTTCCGCACTGTCGGTTTCGGCTGCGTCCTCACATGACTTGAGCCGCAGATTCTGGTGGTGCCTTCAAGCACACAACTCGGACAGCGTGAGTGCTGGTTCTGCGGATTGTGCCGTTTCGGCAATTCAGAACCACACCGGACCGGTCGGCCGTTCTTCGTCCTTACGAACGGACCCTGGTTTCGTGGATACCGCGAAGAAGCACAGCCAGTCGTACGGCGGCCGACGACAAATACGTCCCTGCGCCGCGGGCGGAGGTTGAGCTCACCGAGACTGCGACACCAGCACTGCCTGCTGATAACTGCGAAACGACACATGCTGAATGTGATCTGACTGGACCGATTCTTCCCAACGGACGATGCGTGCGTGGTCGTCGTCGCTCAGGTTCAGAGTCAGTTGGTGCTCGGCCCGGAGGCGAAACTGTTCGTCCGGTCGAAGATCCAGTTCAACGCTGACCGGCATGCGGTCTTTCAGTTTCTTCAGCGATGCATTCAGCGCTATCCGCGGCTCGGGGAACAGACTCGACGGATGCATGATCGAGTTCAGTTTCGCCGTCCAGTCAGTGCAGGCGAGATACCGTTCAACCTGCTGCGTGTCGTTCCATTTGCGGGTCTCCACTCGATAGGTAAATGAGCGGGACGACAGAATCAGAGTGCCTTTCATCGGATCGAAGGTTTCGCTGAATTCCGGTTGCAGCTGGAAACGGATTGATGCCACGATCTTTTCAGCCGACGGATTCCTGCCGGCGATGAGTTCACGGATGTACTGATCCGTCTTCGGCTGGCGAGTTTCCAGCAATTGCCGAATTTCATCGAAACTCAGTGTGGTTGCCAGCTCGCGCGAATTGTTCAGGATGGTAAACCGCCGTTCGACCGGATCGAAAATGACGACTTCATCTGCGGCATCGACGTAGTCATAGACACGGCCATTATGGCAAAGACTCAAACTGCTGCTGATGTTCCTGTCCGGACCTGGACGGTCGGTCCGGGCGACTTCAAAGACCTGCGTCGAGATTCTCAGTCCCTGAGCGGACAAAGATGAACTGACACACATCAGCGCGACAGCCACGCAAGATCGCAAGTGCATACTCAGGCTCCTGCTCGCGATTCGGCGTACAGATGTACTTCGCTCACGGCGCGAGTCAGGCTATCACTGACCTCCGTTCAGCCTCAATGCAAGTCCGTTGGGCTTTCATCGATGTCGGAAACACGATCACGCCGCGCTGCCCGTTAACCGGCAAATCCGGCCGCTCGTCTTCTCATCCGCGATTTGGTCAGTATACTCAGATTGCAATGGTCAGCGTTTTCCAGTCCGTTCCCCAACTTCAGAACCGGAGTCCGCTCATGTCCTCAGAACAACGCAAGATTCATTCGGTTTCCGAATGCTGCAAGGTTGATCGCCGATCTTTTGTGAAAGCGGTCGCAGCTGCCTCTTCGCTGGTAGCGGTCTCAGGACGGAGTTTCGGGGCGGGACTGTTTGCAGGTACATCTCGCGAAAATGCTGCCGAGACAGCAGTCGGTGAATTCTACAAGTCTCTCACAGCCGACCAGAAAAAGACTCTTTGCTTTCCGTTCGAACACGAACTGCGGCATCGCATCAGTGCCAACTGGCACGTGACTGAGCCAACTCTGGGTCAGCCGTTCTATTCAACGCCCCAGCGTGAGATGATCGGCCGCATCGTCAAAGGTCTGTGCAGCGAAGAAGGCTACGAACGGATGACTCGTCAGATGGACGAAGATGCGGGCGGGCTGCATGAGTTCAGTGTGGCTGTGTTCGGCGAACCTGGTCAGGGCAAGTTCGAATTCATGCTGACCGGCCGACATCTGACCCTGCGAGCCGACGGCGACAGCGTCGACAAAGCTGCGTTTGGCGGGCCGATCATCTACGGTCACGATCAGGTGGAAGAGAATGCCTCGAAGAACATTTATTTTTATCAGACTCAGCAGACCGACCAGGTCTTCAAATCTCTGAATGCGGACCAGTCGGCAAAAGCACTGGTCGCGCAGGCACCGAAGGAATCCGCAGTCGCCATTCAGGGTGAGTCCGGGACGTTCTCAGGCATTAAAGTGGCAGAACTGTCAGCCGATCAAAAACAGTTGGTCGAGAAAACTCTGAGCATCCTGCTCGCTCCGTACCGTAAAGAGGATATTGCCGAAGTCATGCAGATTCTGAGGGACTCCGGCGGCGTCGATCAGCTGCATATGGCATTTTACCAGCAGGAAGACCTCGGCGGCGACAAGACCTGGGACATCTGGCGCGTCGAAGGGCCATCCTTCGTCTGGCATTACCGTGGTGCCCCCCACGTCCATGCTTACATCAACATTGGTCATGTCAAGAAGGCATAGCCGGCGCTGTCCTGATGATGGACAATCTGAACATTCACTGAATTGTCAGTTTGGATGAAGCATTCGATCCGGCAACGGCGCGGGCACTGGCTACTCGACTGGAGATCCACTCGACGCCAGGACAGAGCACTAGTTTCCGACGGCAGATGCGCGAATCAGCAAGGGGGCTTGGTGACTCTATGCTGGTGCCCTCAGCAATTTGCCATTCAGCATCAGATTATGTCCGACGTCACCGGCATCCTGTCGCAAATGGAATCCGGCGATCCGTCTGCAGCGGAGCAACTGCTGCCAATTGTGTACGACGAACTTCGGCGTTTGGCTGCGGCGAAGCTTGCTCAGGAGAAGCCCGGACAAACCCTCGATGCCACAGCCTTGGTGCATGAAGCCTATTTGCGTTTGGTTGGCGACTACGCTTTTGCCGATCGCCGGCATTTCTTTCGAGTGGCCGCCGAGGCTATGCGGAAGATCCTGATTGATCGGGCGCGGCGGAAACAATGCGTCCGTCACGGGGGGGATCGGGAGCGGGTCTCCTTGTCAGATGTCGAGCCAGCGGCGGAATTGGAGTCCGACCAGCTTCTGGCCATGGACGAGGCGTTGGAAAGGTTTTCGACGCTTGAACCTGCCAAAGCGGAACTGGTCAAACTTCGGTATTTTGGTGGCCTGACCGAGGAGGATGCGGCAGCGGCCCTGGGAATCTCCCGCGCCACTGCCAGTCGGCATTGGAATTACGCACGGGCCTGGCTCATTAGTGCCCTGGATGACAAAACCGAATAATCTGTAAAGTGGTTGAGGCGCGGGGAGCGAAAACATCGCTTATCTGAGGGTAACGCATTGTGGACAGACGATAAACCTCCCCCGAGGAACGGGATATGACCGAATCGCCGGACCGCACCGAATCGATTTTTGCTGCCGCAGTGGCGCTGCCGAATGCCGCTGAACGAGCTCCTTATTTGGATCAGGCGTGCTGCGCCGATGCCGTGCTACGGGCCCGGATCGAGGCGTTGCTGCGGGCTCACGACCGGGCCGGACATTTGTTGGACCGACCGGTTCCCTGTGACTCTGACCAGACCCAGGCCATGCGTTCCTCGGAAAAGCCGGGGACGACCATCGGCGGCCGTTACAAATTGCTGGAGGCCATCGGCGAGGGGGGCATGGGGACGGTCTGGATGGCCGAACAAAAGGAGCCGGTTAAGCGCAAGGTCGCGATCAAGCTGGTGAAAGCCGGCATGGACAGTGCCCAGGTCCTGGCAAGATTCGAAGCGGAGCGTCAGGCGCTGGCGCTCATGGATCACCCTAACATCGCCAAGGTCTTTGACGGCGGGATATCCGAGCAGGGGCGACCGTATTTCGTAATGGAATTCGTCAAAGGTGTGCCGCTGACTTACTACTGCGACGAGGCACGCTTATCGCTGAAAGAACGATTGAACCTGTTCATTCCCGTATGTCAGGCAGTGCAGCATGCCCATCAGAAAGGCATCATCCATCGCGATCTGAAACCGTCAAACATCCTGATCTGCCTGTACGACGGCAAGCCGGTGCCGAAGGTGATCGACTTCGGCCTGGCCAAGGCCCTGCATCACTCGCTGACGGAACAAACACTCCATACTGCGTTTGGGACGATGGTGGGCACGCCGCTGTATATGTCTCCGGAGCAGGCAGAGCACAACAACCTGGATGTCGACATACGGACGGACATCTATTCTCTGGGTGTGATCCTGTACGAGCTGCTGACAGGTTCGACGCCATTGGAAAGTCAACGACTCAAGGTGGCCGCATACAACGAGATCCTTCGACTGATCAAAGATGTCGAACCCCCAAAGCCCAGCACGCGATTAAGCGGAAGTGCCAGCCTGCCGAGCATTGCGGCTCAGCGGAGCATCGATCCGAAACAGCTGAGCAGGTCTTTGACGGGCGACCTGGACTGGATCGTCATGAAGACACTGGAAAAAGACCGCATGCGGCGCTACGAAACGGTGAGTGCGCTTGTCAACGAGATTCACAGATATCTCGACGGTCAGCCGGTTGAAGCGTGCCCGCCCTCGGCAACGTATCGCCTCCGAAAGTTCGTCGCCCGCCATCGGACCTGGGTCACCGTTGCCGTCGCATTTTTGTTCCTGATTGTGGGTTCATCGGTCGGGTCCTGGATTCTTTTGGCACAAGCCCAATATGCTCGAGATCTGGCAGTAAAGGCTCAGACCGAGTCTCAAAAGGAGCGCGATCGAGCATTGGAGGCCGAAAGCGTCGCCGCCGACCACTTATTGACCGCGACACGTGAAAGAGAGCGTGCAGATACCCATGCGCAGGAACTGAAGCAGAGGCTCTATGATTACAACATCGCCAAAGCCTATTCCGCCTGTCGTGACGAACAACTGACGACGGCAGCAAGCTTCCTCGAAGAGTGCTTGCCTGAGCAGCGTGGCTGGGAGTGGTCTTTCATCCATCGACTTGCCAAAGCGGCTCGTTCGATCACCCTGTCAAGTCGCTCGAACCTGGGATTCGTGGTGACACCCGACGGCAACAGATTCATCACCGTGGATCAGGAAGGTGTGGTCAGGTCGGCAGGAATGTCGGATGGACGCGTGCAATGGAGTCAAAAATCGGAGATTTCGCTCGTTGCGCACAGCATCATTTCACCGGCGGAAGACCGTTTGCTCATCGTTGGAGCCGGCGAATCCGCCACTCGAGCGAAGAGTGAAGCTCCCGCGGCGGTCATTCAGTTGCTGAGTTCCCTCGACGGTAAGCCCTTGTGGACAGAATGGCCAAAAGCTTCCGTTGTCTATGAGCCCGCCTTCAGCCCGGACGGGACGCACTTTCTGATTTCGGCCGCCCAGTTGCCTGGCAAGTCAAACGCGATCGAGCTGCGATCTTCCCGAACCGGTCAGCTCGTCTGGTCACTGCCGGTCGGCCTCATCGCACAGGCGATCTTTGACAAGACCGGCGCGAGGGTCTTCGTTACCGAAACGGACGGACAACAATTGAATGACCCTTCCACGATCCGGTGCGTGAATACCGCTGATCGCAATGTACTCTGGCAAACGAATCGTCCACAGGAGGTGTCCGGAATCATGCTCAGTCCGGACGGCACCGAATTGGTGGCAACGGGAGAAAGTCTCTCGCTCGTAGTTTTGGATGCCGTCACAGGCACGCCTAAGTCTCGATACAAAGGCCCACTGCGGGAACCAGGATTTCTCGTCCGAGGTTGCGCCGCTCAGAATCATGTCTTGACCATTGCCCGGTCTGGACGCTGTGTCGTGTGGGATTGGCAAAGCAAGCGACCAATCGACGAGAGCCGAGTTGCGTGCGATCCGTCCAGTATTCAGCTCACGCCTGACGGAGAGCAGATCGCCTTTATGAGCGTTCCAGCCAGCGTCCTCCAAATTCGTCCGACACAAACACGGTCCAGTGAGTTGACACTTCTGGGACACAGCTCGGGATTCAAAGGGGCGCGGTTCCTCGACGATGACCACTTATACAGTGCTGGTAACGAGCGAGCTCTGCGACTTTGGCAGATGCCAACCGGACAGGAATTGAAGGCGAGTTCCATCGACGGCAGCGGTCTGGAACTCGACATTGCACGGAATGGAAAGTGGATTGCTCTGGCAACTACCAGGGGAACCAAATTGTTGGATCGAACCACCGGCAGCCTGCTGCAGGATTGGCCACAGGACGGTCAAACCTGGTTTGTCAAATTCGACTCGTCCGGTAAGACTCTGGCCACTGCCGGACAGCAGGGCATCCTGCGCGTGTACAAGGCGACCGAAGGTGATCCGGGAGTCGACAGCAATCGTTGGTCCACCAGAATCGCTCGGCCGCTTCATGAATTGAAAGCCTCCTCGAGCATCCACGGGATGGCGATTGATGCCGACGGAACGATGATTTACACGCTCGATTCGCCTGGTTGCGAAGTGCTGGCCTGGAATTCAACGACCGGCGAACGTCAGGTTTTACGAGCCGGTCAGGCGGGACAAACAGGCCGCACGGCCGAGCTGTCACCCAACGGTGAATTCCTGGCGCTTGGAATCGACAGGAGTGTCGAGATTTGGGAAGTCAAGTCCAGGAAACTCGTCGCTCAATTGAGAGGCCCAGAGCGCAACATCCTATCGTTGACGTTTGATCGCACCGGTTCACGGCTGTTTGCCGGAACAGTGGACGGCATCATCACGTTGTGGAACGTGAAGACTCAAGAGTTGTTATTGAGCATACAAGCCCACTCGAACTACGTCGTCTGCCTTGCGATGAGTCCCGACAATTCGACTCTGGCCTCGTCGAGCTTTTCCGGCGAATTGAGATTGTGGGAAGGCCGGATGCTTACGTCGGCAATGGCCAGGCAAAGGGATCTCGTACAGAAAGCAACCGAGCATGCGAATCGGCTGCTGATTCGATACCAAAACCCGCGCAAGGCGTTGGAGGAATTGTCCAGGGACGATTCAATGTCCAGCGAACTCATGCCCAGGGTTCTCGCCGTGCTTCAAGCGAGGATGGATGCTCCGGTCAACTTGCAGGCACTCGTGAAGGGTAACAGCCAGCCGATCGCGGGCTCGGTAGATTCCGAATACAAACGGCGGGTCGAGGCTTCCTCGCTCAAAGCAAAAATCGACGCTGCGATCGGCGAGGATCTCGCCGCGCTGCAAAGCCCCACAATGGATTCCCCCAATCACGAAATCGCCGCCAAGTGGAACACCTTGTCGCGGAGCCTTGTTCAAAAGTCGCAATTTAATCTGGAACTCAATGAACTCATCCCTTTGCTGGAGCAGCTTACAGAATCTGACGATGCACCCCACTACCTTGTACATTTGAATGCCGTCGCCCACGTCAATTTGTCTCAGTGGCAGAAGGCCGAAGAGGAACTGTCTCGGGCGATTGCCCTGGTGCCGCCCAAATCGCCGATGTGGTTTGAATACGCGTTTCGCTTGGCGTTTCTGCGCGCGTATGTGGGCAAGTGGGACGCCTACAATCAACTTTGCACCGAAGCGGTGGAAGGTTTTTCGGACTCAAACGAACTCGTGGTTCTTGAACGCATCGCGAAAATGTGTCTGTTCTCAAACCAATCGACGATAGATGCACAAACGGCGGCAAAGCTGGCTGACCGCGCCTTAAGTCAAGCGGTCGGTGATTGGTCGACGTTCGCACAGCTTACGCGAGGTGTTGCGGATCTGCGGCAAACGAACTACGCAATGGCTTTGGAGAGCCTGAACTCCGCGGCGAAAGCCGGTCTGCCACAAAGCAAGGATGGGAACGACATTATTGTGGCCCTGGCCAAAATGTATGCGGCCATCGCTTGTCAACATCTGGGCCGCGCCGAGGAGGCTCAGAAATATTTCGAGGACTCTGCCACGGCGATTCGTTCTTTTCCGCCTGGTACCGGATGGTGGCCCGACTGGATGATGGCTATCCTCGCAATGAAGGAAGCAGAAGAGTTGATCTCCCAGGGCGAGAAAAAGTCGCCATAGTGTTTGTGCGCCAGAATCTCACAAAACGAACTGGGGGAGGCTGACATCGACTCCCTGTTGAAGATCGACTTGAAACAGCTGGCGGTTGAGTGGCTCGTCGATGAGATCACGCCGAAACTGCTTCTGTTGCTGCGATTGACCAATCGTTTTCGTATCACGCATTGCACGAATCGGCTAGTTCCAGTCGGCCTGTTTCCAGGTTGATAGCGGCCCCCAAAAAAACTCAATCGACGTCCCGTTGCCCCGGGTCCGATTCCGATTGGCGGACAGACTCAACGTGGCTGATGGTGGCGACCATACGCAGATCGATCGAACCGCGCCTTCGAGCCAAAGTCAGAGAGCAACTGTTCCGTTCGCCTGCGTGAGCTGCAACTGCGGCCGTAACTGTTGTCGACGGGATTCAACGACGGTGGCAGCTGCCTGGACGGCCTGTTCGGCGGTCGCCAGTTCCCCGTTGGCAGTACTGATCTGAGCCTCGATCGGCGGTACTTCCGCTGTCAGAGTCTGCATCGTCTGCTGAGCCGTAAGCATGGTCTGCTGAGTTGCCGTGATCAGCTTCCCAGCAGCTTCCATCTCGGTCTTCGCAGCGGCCATAGTTGCATCCATCGCGACGAGCTGTTCGGTCATTACAGGAATCGACTTTTCCTGCCGGTCAGCGACGACGGCCAGAGTGTCAACGGATGCCTTGATCTCTGCATTCTCCGGAAGCAGAGCCAAAGCTGCCTGCGCCTGTTCAAGTGCTGCTTTCAGAATCGGCACCGCCGTCTGCGTTTTCGTCACGACATCCTGCTGAGCCACCTTCTGCTGTTCGAGCGTTGCTATGGAAACCGTGAGGTCCTTCATTTTCTGCTCGGATGAAGCGATTGTCGCCTGAGCATCCAGCATCATCTGCTGTGCTCCGGCAATCTGCTGCTGCTTTTCCTGGAGCTGTGCCTGGACCTGCAGCGACGTCAGCTGCATTTCATCACGCTTCTTCTGGGCGGTCTCGAGAGCCGCAAGCTCGTCGCGCAGCGCAATATACTGCTGCCAGCGGGCGATCAGTCCGTTGGCCCGGCTAAGTTCCTGCTGAACTGCCGCCAATGTCTGTTCCTTCGCTGCTGTGGTCGGCTGCAGCAGAGTCAATGCCGCTGTTTCGGCATCGACGACAACCTTTGAAGCGACCATGGCCTGTTCATCAACGGTGAGCTGCTGCTTCTGAGTTGCAACGATTCCCGTCTGGGCAACCACATTTCCCTGGGTTGTCACGAGATCTGCTTCTGACGTCTTGAGTTCGGCTTCGCGGACTGTCACTTGAATCGTCAGCTGTTCGACAACCTTTTTTAACTCTTCGTCCGCAGTCATGAGCGCCAATGCAGCAGCCGTCTTCTCCGCAGCCAGTTTCAGTTCCGGAACGGCCTTCTGCAGGTTCGCAATGGAAGCCGTCAACTGCTGCTCTTTCGTCTGCTCGGCAGCCAGTTTTTGCTCTTCAGTCACTGCAACGGCCTGCTGATCCGCAAATTTCTTCTGGCTGGCCACATAGCCAGTACCTGCCACATCGAGTTTCTGCTGTTGCGCAGTCTGAGCCACAACAGCCGCCTGATACTCAGTCGTTGCAACAGTGACTTTTTCAGTGGCCGGCGCGACCAGGGCCTGTGCCTGGGACAGCCGTTCTTCCAGAGTCGGAGGATTCGTACTCAGCTGTCCGATTCGCGCACCATCGGCAGCATTCCAGACCCTGACTTCGCCGGTCCAGTCTCCGGCGATGACTCGGTTTGATTCGTCGCAGTGCGTAGCCTGCAGTGCCAGATCATTGAATGCTTCAAAGTTGAGCAATGCCCCGCCGTTCTGGTCCCAGAGTTTGGCGATCCGGTCACGACCTGAGGAAACAAGCCGACCGTCCCTGCAGAACTCCACTGAGAATGCACCACCGCCATGTGCGCCCCAGGATCTGATCTGACCGCCGTTTTCCATTTCCCAAAGTCGGATCGTGGTGTCTTCGCTCGCTGACGCCAGCACGTTGCCGTCGATCCTCCAGGAAACCGATCCGACTGCAGCCGTATGGCCGGTCAGAGTCAGATACTCCCGACCAGTCTGCGCTTCCCAGACCAGTAGTCCGCCTGCGCGATCTGACGTGGCGAGCAGCACCCCGTCCGGACTGAATTCGAGTGAATAAATCCAGTCGGTGTGTTTTCTGCACTCATAGGCCAGTTCACCCGTGGCTGTACTGTAAACACGCACGATTTTCTGAGGACCGCCCAATGCGATCAGGGACTGATCGGCGCTGATATCGGCGGCCAGTACTTCGTCAAGCTCATCACCGACCGTCATGACACGTTCACCCGTGCGAAGATCCCACACGAAGCACAAACCCTGGGCGGCACCCCGACCTCCGCCGGCCAGCAGCAGAGCACCATTTCGGCTGAATTTCAGGACTCGCGGGAGCCCTTCCGGAAATGGAAGGACGCCCAGCGGCTCAAGTGTTTCTGAGTGATAAAGGATGACCTGCTTCTGGCCGGCAACGGCAACCAGCTTCGACCACGGATTTGTAGCAATCGCTGACACCGCTGTTGTCGTCGCCGTATGCACAACGGGTTCCAGATTCAGCACGTCCGGCATCGGCGCAGCGCCTTCCGGACGAGCCCCGGCTGAAACGCTGACACTCAAAGCGGCATTGTTCTTCTTCGGCAGCATCACCTTGCTGGAATTCGTTTCCGGTGCACCGCCTTCAATCCATTTGCGTACGATCTCAAGCGTCTCATCGGGCAGCTTGTCCGCATTCGGCGGCATGAACGGTTCGCTCTGATGCGACATCAGACTGTACAGATAGCTGGCACCCGAATCACCCGCCTGAATCGCCGCTCCAGAGGCTCCGCCCTGCATCAGTGACGAATACGACGACAGATCAAGATCAGATGACTTCTTGTTCGTGTTGTGGCACGTCAGACATTTGTCCCGCAGGATCGGTTTGACATGATCCTCGAAGTTAATCTTGTCTTCGGCAAAGGTCACAGCGCCCGATATCTGCAGTGCGAGTGCAGTGAGGCCGGCAGCGAGGGAAGTCATTCGGTTCATGGCATTTCTCCAGCGTTCAGTCGACACATCACATCTTCGGCAATTCCTGCCGCTCCGCGAAAGTCCTCAGAGTCAACGCAGCTGAAAATGTCCGCCAAGCCCCTGCCCTGCATCCCGGCGGCAGCCGGAATTGTAAAAATCGGAATCGTCAGATCCTGCAGAATCGTTTCAGATCACACTTCCAGCATGGCCTGCTTGTCAGTGATTGAACAGGAATTCCCTGGAGTTCAGGAGCGACCAGAAGATGTCTTCCAGCGCTTCCTGGGGATTCGGCTGCTCGCCGACCAACGTGACGAGTGATGACAGTTCCGCGTCGGTCGGTCGTCGGCTGAAGCACCGCAAGTACATTTCTGAAATGACATCCGCCGGCAGCTTTCCTTCCTGCAGTCGTTTCGGAATCAATCCGCCTTGCTGGATTTTTGCATTCGACGTGTCTCCATTGATCAGATGCAGCGCCTGCGACAGGTTTGGCTCCATCTTGACTTCGCACGAACAGACGGTCTCACGCTTGGCACGGCCGAAAGTTGTCAGAAAGTATGTGGCTGTGTTTCCGTCGGCGATCTGCACGGCTCGGGCACCCGTCGGCAGACCGGGAAACTTATCCTGAGTCGTTGTGACGATACTGATGCAGTCCAGCAGGACTTCCGCCCGAATCCGGCGCAGCTCCGAATGTGCAAAGTTACGATGGTCGGATTCGTTGGTCTCGTTGGTCTTCGTCGAGAGCTGATATGTGCGTGACGTGCAGATGTCGCGGACGAGCTTTCGGAAGTCGTAGTTGTACTCAGTAAACTTCCTGCCGAGTTCATCCAGCAGTTCCGCATTGACCGGAGGATTGCTGATCCGCACATCATCCACGTCCTGAATGATGCCTCGTCCCAGAAAGTGCGACCAGACAATGTTCGCAAGGTTTTTCGCGAAGTAGGGGTTTTCCGAAGACGCCAGCCACTGAGCCAGCACTTCACGCCGATCGCGACCAGTCAGATCGGGTTCAACGCCGCCGAGGAATTTTGGCTTCATGACCCGACCTCCGACCAGGTGAGCCACCTCACCACCGCCGGAATTGAAGATGATGGTTTCGCGAGGGTCTTCGCCCTGCTTGCGACCTATCTGCGCGAAGAACGCCGCGAAGCTGTAATAGTCGTCCATTGTCCAGCGGTCGAACGGATGGTTGTGGCACTGAGCACACTGAATCCGCATACCCATAAACACCTGAGCCACGTTTTCAGAGACCTTCAGTGTTTCTGTTTCGGTCTGATAGTAATTCGTGGCCGGGCTGGCGAATGAGCCGCCCCGTGAACCCAGAATCTCCTGAACCATCTTGTCGGTGGGTGTATTGCTGGCAATTTTCTCCCGCAACCAGTTGAAGTAGGCCAGCATCGGCTTCTTCTCGACCCTGTTTGCGATCGTCCGGACCTGCAGCAGCTCGGCCCACTTCATCACCCAGATATCCACAAATTCCTTCCGTTGCAGCAGGTTGTCCACCAGCTTTTCGCGCTTGAGAACGTCAGCATCGGCAATGAATGTCTCGTGCTCCTCGACGGTGGGCATCGTGCCTGTGATATCGACAAACACGCGCCGCAGATACTCTTCATCCGAACAGACTTCCGAAGGAATGATTCTGAGTTTGCGAAGTTTGGCATGCACCAGCGTGTCGATGTAATTCAGATCCGGAGTTTTCGGGTCTTCATACTGCAACCCTTTCGGAAGCACGATGAAGTGCGACCCCACAGTGTGCGTTTCAAAGCGCGCCATGATGAATGCTTCGCCGCGAGCCCGGGCAGTGACGACACCGGACTGAGAAATCTCGGCGCTGTTTTCGTTGTTCGAACTGAAGAACGCGAGAGACGTCACGTCGCGGTCAGTACCGTCCGCGTATTTGGCCCGGACGGTGAGTCGCTGAGTTGCACCGTCACCGTCGAGCACTGCATTGTTCGGATAGATTTCAACCGACAGAGTGGCAGGTACAGGTCCCGGATCGTTCAACGCACCGGCTGCCAGCCAGCGGAGAACTGTGTTGTAGTGTTCGCTGCCGATGTCAAATCGCTTGCCGCCTGTGTGCGGCACCGAACCATCACATTTTGTCATCAGCAGACTCTCTGCCGGAATCGCCAGATTGATGCGGCGACCGGGAATCTCCCGCGTGAGCCGATAATGGTCACCTTCCGGATCGAAGCCGAACAGCGACAGCCGGAAACCGTCTTTACCGCGGGCGGCACCGTGACAGCTCCCATTGTTGCAGCTCGTTTTCATCCAGACCGGCATTACGTCCTGACGGAAACTGACAGGAGGATCGACGAGACAGTTCTGTATCGTCACCGGCACGTCCACAGAATGTCCGCCGAATGCCACCGTGACCTTTGTAGCACCATCCGCGACTGGATAGAAAGTCATCCCATCCCGACGGACCACAGCCTCATTCTCAACGGCGAGTGTCGCCTGATCGGTGACGTCCAGCGTCAACCCGTTCGGAAGAACGGCCTGAACAATCATCGCCTGGCGATCACGAGCGGCAGACAGGTGGATGTCCGCAGGAGCCACGCTGATCGATGCCGGAGCGACCCCATCCTGTGCCTCAATCGACGCCGTCAGAGTGAGTCCGAACAACACTGCGGTCAATAAGTAACGAATCATGTTCAGTTTTATCCATTAAGACTTCAACCGGTTCAGGGCATTCCGCCGGTTGCGGTTTTCTTTTGGGATTCCAGACGCAGTTTTTCCAGTCGAGTCAGTCGTTTCTCGGCTGGGGGAGCGACCGGCACCGGAGCCGCAACGGCGACCGCGGCAGGCATGGGTTCCGGGATCGGAGCGGCGGTCGGCATGGGCAGCGGCTTGTCGACTCTCAGTTCTGAATCCCCCACGCGGGCATGAACGATGTTCTCATTGTTCTCCAGTACTGTGACCTGACAGAAGATATTCTTGTGGGTCCCTTCCGGGCTGTCGGCTTCGGTCTTCACCTTAAAGACAAGTTCCTTAGTTTCGGGAGTAATCTGCAGCGGTTCGGCCGTGACCTTGTGGGGCAACCCCAGGAGTACGACCTGAGCCGGGGCCTTTAGTTCTTTCAGAACCTGGACTTCGACGACTATCTCGGTTTCCTTACCCAGTTCGACGGAAGCCCGCTGCATTGTCAGCCCGACATACGGCTCCGCGATTTCCAACGTCGCCATCTGAGTCGATGCCCAGGCGGCACCATTGATGTTCGCCCAGCCCAGAGCGTACACAGGCCACTTGCCGATCGCTCCATTGCTGTCGGCGTTAACCTGGTAAAGACCTTCGGTCTGGCCTTTTGGGATCGTAATCTCGCTGTTGGCACCGATGCCAGGCGGACGGAACGGGAACTGGACCTGAATGCTCTCGTCCCAGCCTTCTTTCTTCTTTGCAATGACTTTCAAAAGCATCATGCCGTTGCGAACAATTGGTACTGTCGGCTGCACGATTTCCAACTGAAACGGCAGTTCTTCGACGATCGCCACTGGCATCCGCTCAACGTCTTTCCACGAATACAGAGACTGCCCAGGTCCCGCAATGACGAAGTCGGCGCGGTTCGTGAAGCGACCACTGACAGCCAGATTCGGGTCGGTCGTTTTGAGCCGGAAATCGATCAGCGCTCCGGCCAGGGGGGCGTCGGGTGCTGCTTCGAACACGACCGGCATCAGGTTCATGTTTGGTGACATCGGAGGCGCGACGACGGTCATGCCAGGCGGCAGCGACACTCCATCGATTGTCAGTTCGCCGCCAAAGTTCAGGCGATCCGCAGAGATCAGTGTCGCATATCGATTGCCGCGCGGTACATAGATCTGCTGCCGGGACTGCGAATACCGTGCGACTCGCGGAATGCCGACATTCAGGGATGGCTTGACATCCTGAAACTCGACTCGATACGTGTATTCCGGCCCGCCTCGATTCAGATGATCGGCGATGCGAATTGCATA
>JANNGQ010000694.1:0-6827 GCA_031403975.1 Planctomycetota bacterium | reverse complement strand
CCAGCGCAGGTAACTCTGCCAGCCGTACCACGATCGCTGCCTGACGCCTGGCTTCGATCTCCTGCGGCGTGAGCTTGATGTCCAGCCACTGGGGGATCGAGACGTTGGACAGCACGATCCCTCGGAAGATCGCGTCGTGATGGAAGCGATTCTTGTTTTCAACGGCGACTCGAACCGCGTTAACCTGATCCGCGATCGGACCTTCCTTCAGCGCGCCGGCCGCCAGGTTTGAGCCGTCAGCGAGTTGATCGTGAGTCAGTTCGGCGATCTTTTTGCCACCGACGCGAACTTCATACGAACCACGACCGAGGCCAGTGACTTTCAGACGGTAGTCGTTCAGTTCTTCCAGAATCGGAGCATGTGGCAGAATGCTGACGGCATCCGCGGGAAAGAACGGCAACGCTGCGTCGTGCCGCACGAAGCTGATCCCGCCGTCTTTTTTGGACACATTTTCGATCGTGCAATTCGTCGCGGCAACAACCTTGCCACCAGTCGCATCGATCTCGGCGGAGGAAACGAGTGAAGGAAAGCTCAGACCCTTGAGAATCGACGCGGCCATCAGCGCCTGTCCGGGCGGTCCGGGATGGACCGCATCGCCGCCGGTGATCCGCTCGTACTTCGCCCCGTTGCTGCGAGCACGATCCAGAGCAGCCAGGTAGGGATGAAACTGGTCAACGAACACGCCTTCGTTCCTGTCGGCAATCACCTTAACGCCCTCTGAGAACTTTTCCAGTGTCTGGTTGTATCCAACCAGCGCCGTCGGTCCCGGATCACCGGTATCCAGCGGCTGCGGAGTCGCCCACGCGACACGGAGCTTTGCAGTTCTCGCCTGATCAGCCATCCCCTGCAGTCCGTCCATATAAGGCTTAAAGACCTGCTCGCTGAAGGCGCCATAGCCACCATCGTTCATACCGAAGTCGACCGTCATGGCAGTCGGTTTGTGCAGCAGGACGTCGCGCGCGAACCGCCCGTTTCCACCCACAGAGCGATCTCCGCCGATCCCGACATTGCGGAATGTCAGCTTCCAGCCCGGGTAGCGTGTGACCGTCCACATCTCAACGTAGTTTGAGTAAAGATGCTGCTCTGTAATGCTGTCGCCGATCATCACAACAACGTCACCGTCCTTGAAAAAGAACTCGGCCGCCTGAGACGACACGGTACTCACCAAAGCGAACACACCCACGAAGCAGCGCAGAAACTTAAACATCTGGGAGATTCCTTCAAAGGCGGGTCAGGATTCAGATTCACGCACTCGTGGACCAGACAGCATTGTGCGTCGTGCAGCTCTTTCGAGCAAGGACCCACACGTTTGTCACTGCGCATTCCACCGTGGCGGTGGCTTCCAGCCGCCGAGCATTCTGCCTTCACCGTGGCGGTGGCTTCCAGCCGCCGATAATCCTGCGGAGAAACAGTGGCTGGAAGCCACTGCCACGAAAGTTACTGCTTGCACTGGGCAAACGCTTTTGGATGACAAATCATCCGCCTATAGTCTTCAGTCCGTGTCCCGCTGCGGTCCTCATTCCGCTTTCCGCTGTGCTGAAGGTCAAACCATGAAAACCAGGCTGATGCTGTGTCTTGCGATGGCAATGCCGCTGCTGACTTCCGCCTCCGTCTCTGCTCAGCAGAAAAAGACCCGGGATCAGATGGTTCGTGAAGACCGCGACAAAGTCACGTCCGAAGGATTCTGGATCTATAACGATCTTGATGCAGCGACTGACCGGGCGACGGAATCCGGAAAGCCGATTCTGGTCGTCCTGAGATGCATTCCCTGTGAAGAATGCGTCAAGCTCGACGATGACCTGGTGGATCAGGATCCTGAACTGCGGCCTCTCCTGGAACAGTTCGTCTGTGTCCGCATTGTCTCAACCAACGGTCTTGACCTTTCTTTGTTTCAGTTCGACACAGATCAATCGTTTGCAGTCTTCATGCTGAATGCGGATCGGACGATTTATGGACGATTCGGCACTCGCTCGCACCGGACAGAATGGATCGGTGATGTGTCGCTGAAAGGACTGGCAGCAGCGCTGCAAGGCGCTCTGAAACTGCATGCGGGTTATCCTGCCAACAAAGAATCGCTCGTGGGGAAGACCGGACCGATGCCGACTTTCGACCGTCCGGAGCTGCTCCCGTCACTCAAGGACAAATTCACCAGCTCTCTCGACTATTCCGGTGACGTCGCGAAAAGCTGTATCCATTGTCATCAGATCGGGGACGCGCAGCGGGACGAGTATCGCAGTCGGGGCGAGGCGATTCCTGACGATCTGTTGAATCCTTTTCCGCATCCCAAATCGATCGGACTGGTTTTTGATCCGAACAAGAGCGCCACTCTCACGACAGTTCGCTCTGATTCGATCTCCGCGAAAGCCGGATTGATGGACGGCGATCAGATCGTGTCACTCAACGGTCAGCCGATTCTGTCGATTGCCGACGTTCAATGGGTTCTGCATTCGCTGCCGGGCACGGGCGGTGAACTTCAGGCCGTCCTGCAGCGAGGCGCGGTCAGAGTCGACAAGGCGATTTCCCTGCCGGGCGGCTGGAGAACTCTGGATGACATTTCCTGGCGAGTCAGCGCCTGGGGATTTCGGCGGATGGTCACCGGCGGGCTGTTACTGGAATCGCTCGATCCGAGTGAACGAGGCAGCAACGGCATACCGGAAAACGGCATGGCGCTGCGAATCAAGCACGTCGGCCAGTACGGTGCTCATGCCGCCGCGAAGCATGCCGGATTCATGACGGATGACATTATTGTATCCTATGATGGACGAACTGATCTGATGACGGATTCCGATGTCCTCAGGTACGGCGTTACCGCGCATAAACCCGGTGACTCTGTCGAAGTGAATATCATTCGTGCCGGGAAACCCCGTAGTCTTCAATTGCCGATGCAGAAGTGATTCTTCGACTCCTGCCGGTTCTGACATTATTTTCCTCATTACTTTTCGCATCCAGGAATTGCCATGCGTCGCGGTGTTTCTCGCCTGCTGTGTTTACTGCTGCCTGTTTCACTTTTCTGTTTCGCCGGCTGTTCCAGTGACCGGAAGGACAGTTCACGATCCGTTGTGGATTCACTGGCGGAACTGGAACGCAGCAAACGCGAATTCAACTCGCCGCTGCCATCTGCCGCTGCAGCGGAAACAACAACTGACGGAGCGCCGTCGGGAGCCGCGACCGGGACATTCAAGGTCCGCTTCGAATCGACAGCCGGCGATTTTGTCGTGGAGGTTCACAGGGACTGGGCACCACTTGGAGCGGAGCGATTCTATCAACTGGTGAAGAGCGGTTTTTACGACGAGTGCAGGTTCTTCCGTGTCATGCCGGGCTTCATGGTGCAGTTCGGCATCAGCGGGGATCCGGCGACACAGCGAAACTGGGAACGCCGGATTCAGGACGATTCCGTAACGGTGAGCAACGAGAAGGGCTATGTGACGTTTGCCACGTCTGGCCCGCATTCGCGCACGACACAGATCTTCGTCAACTACAACCACAACGAACAGCTCGACAGCCAGGGGTTTTCGCCCTTCGGCGAGGTCATTGAGGGCATGCACAATGCTGAAGGCATCTACGCCGGTTACGGTGAGGAGCCGGACCAGGGAAGGATTACGAATGTCGGCAACAGTTACCTCAAGAAATCGTATCCTGATCTGGACTACGTCAAAAAAGCTTCCGTCATCGAAGAATCGCCGTAATGGTTAGCTGACAATTTCGTTTGCTGGCGTATGAAACTCGGACCAGTGCCTCCAGGCATAACTCCACTCCATCCACATCCGCATCACGGACCACAGCAGCCGCATTTTCTCCAGTTGGTCGGCCGGCAGACGAGTCTGAAGGGCCTGTGCCTCTCTGGCCGCCATGTCCAGGCCCCAGCGGCGTGCGAGCAGATGACAGAGGCTGTCTGCGGAAAGGTTGATCTCGTCTGCGTCTTCGTCGAATTCCTCAGAGGCACCGACCTGGCTGTCATCAGGAATCAGCCCCGCCTCGTGTGCAGCGGCAAACAATCTGAAAAGTCTCGATCGCTGCGGATCAAGCTCGAGCGGTTTTGTCTTCGACTGAGCTTCATCGATCAGCTCTTCGAGGCTGCTGAGGATGCCCTTAGCGATGATTCCAAGCGGACCTTTCCCGGTGCTGGACATTCCGCGACGGAGGCTATTGGACGAACTCATGGATGCTCTCCGGAGGGGCGGACTAATGCTGCAGGACTGACAGGAAAACGATCTCCGGCCGAATCCCGTAATCTATGTCATCCCGGAGTCGTCTCCAAGCGTCGTTGTTGTTTCCCTCGTGGAGCTTGCGCCCTGTGAACCATTGATGATTGGGTTGGTGCATTCGAAGCCTGACAATACGGTAGGGTAGGCTTCAGCCTGCCTGTTTCATCAGCAAAACACAACGCTCGGGACAAGGTCGGCAGGCTGAAGCCTACCCTGCGATCAGTCCGACAAATGCAGCGCTGTCCCACTATGCTGCTTCGCGCTTGATCTGCGGGATGCGGATCGATGTGGGTGTCTGCGGCTGAGTGGCCGAGTTGCGTTCGACAATCCGAGCCGCCACCTGCCAGAGCACTTCCCGCAGTTCTTCGCGACCGGCATTCAGATGACTTAACAGCAGTTGCAGTTCCCGATCTGCGGTTGCGATGTTGCCTTCGGATTCCCGGGGAGCCCGCAGGATCTTCTCGTGGATTCGGCAGGCGTTCTGCTCCGTCTCGTAAAACAGTTCTTCGTAGAGTTTTTCGCCCGGTCGCAGCCCCGTGAAAACAATATCAATGTCCTCCGGATAGCGCTGGCCGGACAGTCGGATCATGTCCTTTGCAAGATCCACGATCCGAACCGGTTCCCCCATATCCAGAATCAGTACATCGCCGCCTTGACCCACGGCACCCGACTGCAGGACCAGCTGCACGGCCTCCGGGATCGTCTTGAAGTATCGCTGCATTTCAGGGTCGGTCACTGTCACCGGCCCACCTTCCTCGATCTGCCGGCGGAACGTCGGGACGACACTGCCGGCCGAATTCAACACATTTCCGAACCGCACAGTGATAAACCGCGTCTGCGAGCGACACGCGACGGAATGCAGATACTGCTCAGCGATCAGCTTGGTCGCCCCCATCACATTCGTCGGTCGAACGGCCTTATCCGTGGAAATCATCACGAACCGTTCCGCTGCAAATCGGTCGGCGAGATCGACCAGAACCCGGGTTCCGAAAACGTTGTTGCGAACCGCCGCCTGGGGATTGCTTTCCATCAGCGGCACATGCTTGTACGCCGCCGCGTGAAACACAACCGCCGGGCGATGCAGCATGAACACCCGCGTCATCGCATCTTCGTCCGTGATATCCTCCAGTACAAACTCCAGATTAGTGACACTCCGAGACGGATCTTTCTGCAATGCGCGGAACTCCTGCTCCATCTGAAAGATGCCGAATTCCGACTGATCCAGCAGCACGATTTTCCGGGGCGCGAACTCCAGCAGCTGCCGACAGACTTCGGAGCCGATGCTGCCCGCCGCTCCCGTGACGAGCACGACCCGGTTGCGGATGATCGCCCGGATGCCGTTCAGATCCAGCTGATTGCATTCCCGCCGCAACAGATCGTCGATCGTGATATCCCGCATCCGAAGCTGGAATCTGCCGGACGGGATCTCATCCACTGACGGCACCAGATGTGTGGCAACGCCAAGACGGAGACAGATTTCGTTGACTTCACGAATCGTCCGGCCTGGCAGCTGAGACGGCAGCAGCACGACTTCGGCGTGCGTGGAGCTGATGAGGTTTTCCAGCCCCTGCGATGCGTCAAACATCTGGACTCCGGCAACCATTCCGTTGCGGCCGGTATTCCGCGGCGAGACGATTCCGACCACTCGTAACTTTGCAGAACCGGACTGGATCGCAGCCACCAGACTGACGGCGTCTCCGCCGTTGGCATAAATCAGCGTCCTCGCCGCCTTGGGATTGCGGCGGGAGTTGCGAAGCGTCCTCAGGGAGTTCGCCAGGACTCGCGCGGAAGCCAGACAGCCGGCTGAAATGATTGTGTCCATGACAATGACTCCACGCGAAATCTGCGGCATTGTCTCCCGCGCAATCTGCAGGGCCGCGATCAGAATCCCGCAGACGATGCAGAGTCCGGCGGACCACGCGACATCATGGATTGTGGAGTATCGCAGCCGACGCCGCCAATCACGCGAAAACAGCACCGCCGCCACCTTGAGCAGCATGATGACAAGAAAACTGTCCCGAAACATGTTCTTGGCGTAGCTCAACTGCTCATACGCAAATGCGTCAGGTCCCGTCACGCCCGTTGGTGTCGTCACGCTGTCACGGACAATTGCCATCAGGAACTCGACGGGACCCAGGTCAAACCGCAGCATCAGCGCACAGAACAGTGACGTGGCGAAAATCACTGCGTAACAGCAGACGGCAATTGCCAGTCGCGTCATGACAGGAACCTGACGATGGAGAGGAGATGGCAGCGGAAGGGAAGGTTGCTGCGATGAGAATTCTGAGACGGGACTTGTCGATTCGCGAGAACCACGAATACGGAAGGGAGATCGGGTGAGATCCGACCGCTGGCATTGAGAGCGGCGGAGTCTGCCGAAAGTACCGATTTGTGTCCAGATCAGCCCAGGAGCACCGGGTATTGCGATTTACTGTCGGCCAGCCGCTCTATGCCGTTCCGTCAGCCGCATTCGTTCGCGATTCCTTGTGGGGCAGGCTTCCAGCCTGCCTGGACTGGAAGAAACGTATGCGTTTCTTAATCAACGAGGCCGACTGGAAGCCTGCCCCAATATAAGACCGACAGTCCCCCCCTGATGCAGCTGTTCCGCGGCTGGCTGCCGGC
>JANNGQ010000693.1:0-9730 GCA_031403975.1 Planctomycetota bacterium | reverse complement strand
CGCTGAAGAGATCGCTCTGCCTGCTGTTATCAGGCATGATTTCCGTGGGATCACCGCTGATGGCCAATGGCCCGGTGGAAGTCCGATCCGCGGACTTCACACTGAGCGAAGGTGTGCTGGTTGGTTCAGTGCTGAATACATCTGCTCAGCCGGTGTCCGGTCTGAATGTGTGTCTCCTGCATGGCGACAAAGTTATTGCCACAGCGGTGAGCGACGAGCACGGTGAGTTTGCTGTGCGCGGACTTCGGAATGGCACTCATATTCTGCAGGTGGGTGCTGTGCAGCATCCCGTCCGGTTCTGGGGCAATCAGGCGGCTCCGCCGTCTTCAAATTCCCGGATGGCGATTGTTGTGGATGAAGAAGTTGTCCGAGGACAGTCGGATGGCGGCGGATCGGCGATCAACCCCATGGCACTGCTGCTGTTCGGCGGTGTTGTGGCGGCGACGATGGCACTGACTCTCGATGATGACAATGATACCGTGGTGGCCAGCCCATAGTGACCGCAGGAACGGGCCAGACGGGCCCATGCTGCGGTCCTTGGTTCGACTGTCCGAGGTTCTCCTTGACGAGACCGTTGGGGTCGAATGTGGCACAGACCAACTATAAACAACGACTCTGAACGCCGGTCAACTTTGACCGGCGTTTTTTGCTGCGCAAATCGGAAAACCGGAACGATCAGGAAAACCTGTCTCATCGTTACTACCGTCAAAGGCCGATACTTCGAAATGATTGGTCTCTCTGGTCTGATCGGGAGAATTGCGCACGGTGCTTCGGTGCTGGCGACTCCCGCGACCTGGTCACTCGGGCGATTGGTAATTCGAGTCACCTGGTCACTGCAACGGACTACAGACGAACTGATGGGGGCACATCGAAAGCCTGCTTTTTCGAAGGATTGCGCCGGTGAAACGTCACGGCTTAATTGCAGCAGGGCTGCTGGGTTCGGCAACGGCATTGTGTCTGTTGCTGAGCCGACATGGCGGCCTTGGGGCCTCTGAAGAAGAGGCCCGTTCTTTTCGCGAAGCACTCAGCGGCGCAGAGCAGCCGGAGTTGACCGAGGAAGAAGACGGCGTCCGCCTCAATTACTTCGATGCGACGTGGGAGAAGGTTCTGCGGAACCTTGCTGAAAACCAGGAGCTGACTCTGGTGATGGACAAAGTCCCGCCGGGCCGCTTTGCACGCCGCGATAAGACCGAATACGACCTTGCTTCTGCACTGCGGATTCTGAACCGTGAACTGGAACCGCAGGGATTCCGGCTGCTGCATCAGAAGTCATATCTGATTGTGCTGAATCTCGACAAGGCTCGCACCGAATACGCTCGCCCCAGACTGACGGCCGAAGAGGATGTCGCCCGCCGCGAATCCGATGAAGACGGTTCTGCCAGCCCGCTGTTCAAGCCGGCTCCGGCGTCAGACGCAAACCGCCGCCGGGCAAACGGTCGCACTCGCCACACCAATCGCAGCAATGATCGGGCTGGTGAACGGGAGAACTTCTCCTCCGACGAAGGACAATCCTTACCAATCCGGCGCGTCTCGCACGGTTCAAAGGTGATCCCCGACGAACAGGCGACCGCTGCTGCGGACGGTGACCCGGTCGTACAGGCGATCTCGGTCACGAACGTGAAAGCCGTAGATCTCGCCCGCACTGTTTTTGTCGTCTTCGAAAAACGTGCCGAGATGCAGGAGGACGGCGTTAACGGCCTGCCCGGTTTCGTCGTCTACAATCGGGCCGAAGACGGGACCGCCGACAAGGACTCTGCTCCGCTGTTTCGGATCGGCATCGACCAGGACGGCAATCAACTTCTGATCGAAGCACCGGCCGCCCAGCTCAGCCAACTGCGCAGAATTGTCGGTGTCCTGGACAAGCCGGTCGAGTTCGGAGCAGAAGATTCCGTGAGGCTGCTCGAGAACAACGGTATCAGTGCGAAGACCGCGAAGCAGCTGAATGAGCAGATTCATCAGCTCGTTTCACATGCCGATGAAAACGCCCAGGTACCGGATCGTGCGGCAGGTCAGCAGGCTCCGGCCGAGGGCAATCCCGCCGCCGTCGGCGACACACCGGCCATCAATCTTCGCGGCGAAGTCAATGTTCAGGCCATGCAGGATCTGGGCATCCTGATTCTTAAGGGGAATGAAGCCGACGTCCAGAAAGTTGCCGAGATTATCGCTCGTCTGGAGCAGATGAGTGTCGGGTCGCTGCCCAGTATCCATGTGCTGACGCTGCACAACGTGGACTCCGAAGCACTCGCGACGCTGCTCACCAGCGTCTATGAAGAATTGACCGAACTCCGCCAGCGAGGCGGCGAAACTCGCAAGACCGCCGCGTTTATAGCGGTCGTTCAGCCGAATGCTCTGCTGATTCTTTCATCTGAGCTCGAACGGGCAGACATCATTGAACTCGCCAACAAACTCGACAAGCCGCTCGACGCGGAGTTTGAATTTCAGGTCTTTCCGCTGAAGAGTGCCATTGCTTCGCAGGTCGTAACGGCCCTGACCAGCTTCTACGCTGAACGTCAGGGACTCGGAACAAACGTTCGTGCCATCGCTGATGTCCGCACAAACTCGGTGATCGTGCAGGGACGAGCCAGTGAGCTGCTGGAAGTCTCGAAGCTGATTGAACGAATCGACAAGGACGAATCGGCTTCGGTCAATCGTCTGCAGGTTTTCAAACTCAAACAGGCCGTGGCAGAGGAGCTGGCGACGACGATCAATTCGGCTCTGCAGGCCGTGATCAATCCGCCACAGCAGACTACCGGCGGCGGCGGCGGTTTTGGCGGCGGCGGTGCTCAGGGGGCTCAGGAACTTCGAGACAACAAATCCGTGGCCCTGGAATTCCTGACCTCCAGCGGCGGAGTGAGAGAACTCATCAAGTCCGGGATTCTGGCGGATGTGAGAGTCAGCTCGGACATCCGTTCGAACAGCCTGCTGGTGACGGCTCCGGAAGCCAGCATGGGACTGATGGAAGCGCTGATCATCGAACTGGATCGGGCTCCGGACGCGGTTTCAGCGATCAAAGTGTTCACTTTGAAAAATGCCGATGCCGAGCAGTCCGTGACAATGCTGGAAACGCTGTTTGAAGACACGAATCAGGAAGACCAGCTGGGCATTCAGATTGCCGGCACGGAAGGCTCATCCAGCAGTCTGATTCCGCTGCGATTTTCTGCCGACATCCGCACGAATACGGTGCTGGCAGTCGGCAGCGAAGAATCACTGAGCGTCGTCGAGGCGATCCTGCTGCGGCTGGACACAGAAGACTCCCGACAGCGGGTCAACACGGTGATCCAGCTGCGAAATGCTCAAGCCGAGCTCGTGGCTGCGAGCCTTCTGAACTTTCTCGAGCAGCAGGCAGCACTTCAGGACAGTGCCGAGGATCTGGTAAGTAACATCGAACGCATTCGTCAGGAAGTACTGATTTCACCGGACAGCAACAGCAACTCACTGATTGTCAGTGCCTCGCCGCAGTACTACAGCCAGATCGCACAGATTGTGGAGACGCTGGATGCACAGCCGCCCGAAGTCGTCATTCAGGCATTGCTGGTCGAAGTGACTCTGGATGCTACGGATGAATTCGGAATTGAACTGGGCTTCCAGGATCCGCTGCTGCTGGCTCGCAGTGTGACATCGACCGTTGGCGGTATTACGACGATCGCACCCGGCCTGAACTTCAACAATGTCTCTGCGCAGCTTGGCAACAATTCCGGAATTGGCACAAATCCCGGCACGGTGGCAACTCAGGGACTCTCGAATTTCGCCTTGGGAAGGACCAACGAGGATCTTGGTTTTGGCGGATTTGTATTCTCTGCTCAGTCGGATTCCGTCAGTGTCCTGCTGAGGGCATTGGCTTCGCGCCGCACGGTTCAGATCTTGAGTCGCCCCCAGGTTCGGGCGACGCATAACAATGAAGCGCTCGTTACGGTAGGCCAGCTGGTCCCGGTGACAAACGGCGTGACACTGAGTGCTCAGGGAATCGCACAGCCTCAGATTATTCAGCAGCAGACAGGCATTACGCTGCGGGTCACTCCCCGCATCACACCGGATGGCATCATTGCCATGAGTGTCTTCGCCGACAAGAGTTCGCTTTCTCCGATCGGTGTACCGATCTTCGTGAACGCAGCGACGGGCGACACGGTCAACTCACCGATCATCAATCAGTCCCAGGCTGTCACGACAGTCAATGTTCCAAACGGACAGACGATCGTAATCGGCGGCATGATCACCAAGAGCGACGGGACTCTGGAACGCAAAGTTCCCTGGCTGGGTGACCTGCCGGTCGTCGGAAAGGCATTCCGCTACGATGGCACAACGACCTCGCGGACGGAACTGCTGATTTTCCTGACGCCGCGAATCGTGCTGAGTGATCTCGATTCAGAACTGATCAAGCAGGTCGAAACCGAACGTCTGCACTTTGTCGAATCGGAAGCGGAAGAAGTCCACGGCCCTCTGTACAGTGTCCCGTCGACAGGCGGCGAGTCCGAGTTACTGCCTCCGGAAGGCACAATCCTGTCGCCCGACACACCGGTCGATGAATTGATAATGCAGCCGCTGCCCTGAGTTGTGTTACTTGTTGTTCGGGTTCAGCAAATCAGCCGGAACGCGTTAGCGTCCGGTTCTAACCGTGAGCTAACGCCCAGCGGCTAATGGCCTCTTTTTGATTTGCCGCGATCAGCGTCCATCAGCGTCCATTAGCGGTTTGAAACCACTAATAAACACTGATAAACGCTGATGAATCGCAGCAGCCAGAGGCAAGGGATCCTGCCCGAGGACATTCATGGTCGTAAGTTGTGTAGATACGAATGGGCCTGCCCCGGAGGCCAGCAGGCTTGTGCGCGAATCACGGTCGCGTTCTGGTTGGAATTTCTACTGTCGCCAAAGTGGCGCAAAGGCCGTTAAACCACCGGGACAGGCCCGGTGGCGGGGCGCGACGTCGCTTGTTTGAGGTCTAGACTGCCATGAACCGAATTCTCTTCACTGTGACGATGGCCGGAATGAGTCTGCTCCTTCCCGGATGCTCGTCGACCGATTCCCTGATTCGTGACACGTCAATCCTCGTGCGAGACCCTGGCCGACTCGTCGGACGACCTCGCGTTGAGAAAAACGTGACTCGCATCGTGGCGCTGTGGGAACCGGCAAACGGGAAGAGCATCGACGACAAACCCGCGCGAGGATTCTCCGGACAAATCCTGTTCTTCGGAACGGCAACGGACTCCGGCTGTCGAGTGCGAGGTACCGTCAACATTTACGAGTACGATCAGTACGACGCCGATTCGCTGGATGAAGTGCCGGCTCTGCATACGTTTTCGTTTCATCCGGACACATGGGAAGGCCATCGGACGGAAGGCACGCTGGGCCATTCCTACAGCTGTTTCATCCCGTATGTGAACAGCCACAAGAATCAGGTCAATTGCGGTCTGAGAGTCGAATTGATCACGGAAGACGGGCAGAAGATCTCTTCAGAAGTCACGGAAATACTTCTGCCATCCCGATCTGCCGCCGGGCGAGCTGCAGCGAGATCCCGCGGCTTCGTGAGAGAATCGCAGATCGGCGGCAAAGTGACACAGGCCGTGGCGACTGAGACCGGAGTTTCGGAACCGGTGCAGCAAAAGCTGGAGTCGCTCTCAATCCCGCTGCCCAGGCGATAGTCCCGCTTCCGGGTTACAAAGTGAGTGCCCTGAGCTCCCTGTGAAGATCGCCACTCAGCCCTGCTGCGATGGCAGACATGCCGAGTAGATCACGATGGGCTCTGCAACAAATGGGCGGTCCAGGCATCCTCCGAATCGGCAGGCTGACACGATGCTCTGCCCCGTGGCACCCGTCCAGTACACCGCAGACCTCTGCAGCGGCGGATTGCGACGGTCTTGCACCGTCATTGCCGACATGGTGATGTCGCTGCTGTCAGACAGGCGAATTCCGTACGGTGCGGAGTCCAGGATCTGGTTGCTGCTGAGCAGGATGTTGCGGCAATCGAACAATTCCAGCAGGGCTTCACGTTGGAGTTCAGGAGTCCCTTGATAGTGCTGATGGCTGCTCCGGCAATCCTGAAGCAGGTTGCCCGTAAAGATACTGTCGCTGCAGTTGCGAAGCGTCACGCCCGTGCAGAGTTCCTTCTCGACACCATAGTCGGCATTGTGCCCGAAACAGTTGTTTCCAATAACCATCTGTGAACAGTCTTCCATCAGCAGATTACGGTTGTGTCCTGAGTAGATCGAGTTTCCGGAGACCGTCACGCCCTGCACGGCCGTCAGATGGATGTTATTCCACTGACTGCCGATCAGGTTGCCGGTGATGGCCAGCATTCCGGCTTTGGCGTTGGCTTCATTCGGCTGACCGATAATCCGGATGTTGGCTCCGTTCGGACTGTAGGTGGCCTGAATCGTGTTGCTGCAGATCGTGCCTTCCCGAATGCTGCCTTGGCTGGCGTCCAGCCAGATTTCCGCCGTCGCGACTCCGTCGGCACCTTCGACTTTGTGGATATTGTTGTTGTTATATTCGATGTCGTTCCCTGTGATCTGCAGATTCCGGACCTCGCTGCGCTCGATGCGAATCCCGCCCAGCCGGCAGTAGCTGATGTGCGAGCCGCTGATGATCGTCTGGTGCAGGTTGACACCGTCCAGAAACACGCCGGTGCCGAGGTTATGATAAATGTGGCAGTGGCTGATCAGCACATTGCGCGCTCGACTGGTGATGTGAATTCCGTGTCGCAGTTTCCGCAGCAGGACTCCCGTAATCGTCGGTTGCATGACGCCTTCGATCCGGATGCCGTCGGCCTCTGCATGCTGGCCGACAACCTCAAGGCCGCTGACCATCGGCATTCGTTCCTGAGTCCATTCTTCATCGCGGAAACTCGTCGGATCTGCCGAGGTGGAATGAGTGCCTTTGAGCAGGATCGCGGGCCCCCTGCCCTGCATCAGAATCCTCGCCGTTCCGCTCTCGCCACGGATCGATGTGCGACCGGATCTGGCAAGATCGACGAGCAGCGACCGCGTGATCCGGTAGTCGCCTCGCGGGAGTACGAGTTCCCCCACACCCTCATCAATCGCGTGTTGCAGCGCTTCGGTATCGTCCGTTTGTCCGTCGCCCGCCGCTCCGAAATCGCCCGCCTGAGTCATTGGCGTTCCTCTCCGGGACCGTACGTTGTCCCTTCGCCCCCTGACAGGGGTCTGTCGGATGAGTCGCGATTCCTTGTGGGGCTGGCTTCCAGCCGGCCTTGGACCTAAGGAACCGTCAGCGCTTTTTGAATCAACGAGGCAGGCTGAAAGCCTGCCCCACGATTGAAACGACAGTCCCCAAGGGGTTCGCACCAACCAAACGCTGCTCAAGCTCACCGCACCGTCGTGACCTGCAGGAGATTCTCAATGCGGTGACTTGGATACATTCGTCGCGCTGCCGTTGTTGCGACTTGCTTCGCATACCACGAAGCCGCGCGGCCAGTCAGGGTCACGGATTGAAATCCAACGTCGACGCACAGGTCATGCACGACAACGCTCGCCAGCTGCTGGATCAAATCCATACAGCGGTCCGTCTCAGGGCTGGACCGTGGCTGAAGTCGCATCGATCTCCTCCATGAAGATTGTGCTGACAGTCGAAACGAATCACTTGACCTCCGCGGCAGAATTCTGCTGCATGAAGCTCCCTGAGGGTAACTCTGCAGAATGCATTTGTGCAGTGCAGATCCCTATCTTTTTTGAGATGCTGCACGATTTGCTAATGGGATACGGCAATCTGGGAGAACCGGGGAGAAATCGTTCGGCGGTCATCGCAGGCACAACTTGGCTTTGTTTCCAGTGTTTTTCACCGACTGCGGGCTCCGTTTGCATAATGCACTTGGTAGCCGGATTCGTGAGAATTCGGACGTCGGACGCTCGGGCAATGCGATGTCAGATGACTCCCGTTCAACGAAATGACTCATTCGTGAAAGCGTGATGCATCAACAGTCAAATTGACTGATCTCAGGAAATCTCTCCCGGAAATCTGTAAGGATTCCGAATTGTCCGTCCGATAGAACGTGGAAGGCTGAGAATCCAGCTTAAGTAGAATTACTGACACATGAATTCATCGATCGCCGATCTGGCTGTCCTCGGAAAACTGTTTGACGAGCACCGAGCGAAACTGCTGGCGATGGTGGAACGGCGGATGGACCCGGCGATCAGCCTCGCTGTCACAAAGAGCGGGATGATCGCTTCGAGCGGCGTAGAGATGTCTGGCAGGCCGCCAGGCGTAAGAATACAAAAACTCCAGTTCGATCGCGGCGGGATCGTGCTGCGAGGCCTTCGGGACGTGGGGCGTCGCCTGAGCATCTCTCATGACGGCAGCCTCATTGCCGGATTGACAATTACTTGGCAGGTCGGTGTCTGGAGAACCAACGGGACTTTGCTGCACGTCTTCGAGGCTCCCGTCGGACCATTCGCGGATAACGCCACGATTGCTTTCAGCCCCGATAACCGTGAGCTCTTTTGCTGCACTGGCGATCGTGCGTTGACATGGAATCTCGATACGGGAGCGGTTGCTCGGACGTGGCCGGTGGCCCCGGCACTGATCAACGAGTCGGCGTACTCTCTGGACGGCAAGCACTTGTTTCTGGTGCGGAAAGAAGTTGTCGACCGCAGCCGATATCCACTCAGTAACGCACCGCCAGATCGCTTTCCAAGGATCTTTCGGGCCTACGATCTACTGTCCGCAGGCAGCAGTGAAACGCCGATTCTGGAACTCAACGGTTTCGCCGAGCGTACCTACCGTGCGCAAGTCGGCAGCAACGGATTGCTGGTTCTGGCCGGTGACAGTGTCCCCCGTCTCGCGAATCCAGCCGAACGCACTTCGCAGCGGGAATGTTGGGATCTGCTGACAAAAGAAAAACGGTGGAGCCTACCGTACAATCTCTCGCATAATGCCCTTATCGATTTGTCACATCAAGGGAAGTCGCTGGTGCTCTCACAGAATCTCGCGGGCGGTCCACCCGAAATTGTCGATCCTCGCAGCGGTGTTGCCGTCAAGGCTGGACAGCTCGTCGCTTTCTGTGACGACAAGGGCCTGTTCAGTGCATCACTTACGAAATACACGCCCGACAGCTTTGACGATCGCTATGTAGTGCTCTATCCCGCTGGAGAACCAGATCCACTGGTCTCGTTCTTTTTCGAAGCGTCTCACGGTTTCGAGGGTGCGTTCTTCGAACACCAGAACCGCACTCACCTGGCATGGGTGAACGACAAGGGCCACATTGTGGTCGCAGATCTCGAGAAGATCCGCAGTCGCCTTGAGTCCGTCCGACTGGGCTGGTAGCTGCCGGATACGCGGGCGTATGGATTCTGGCTTTCATTGTGCCGCGGCACTCGGTGACGCGAATCCCGCCACGGGGTGTCGCGGCACATTGAACCGAATGTCGTTCGCCTCCCTGGCATAGCGCGACCCTATCGCCACCGGGCTCGCCCCGGTGGTTCAACGGCTTTTGCACTACTTTCCATTTTCAATGCAATCCCAATCACAAACCGTTCCGGGCCAACGGCCCAACCATTCGCGTTGCATTGCGCTACGACCATGCGAAACGGTGACCGAATGTCCGGGCCGTTGGCCCTCAACTCGCTTGGTGTGAACCCGTTTCCCGGGCCGACGCTGGCGCGTGGCCCGGGCTATGCGAATGGATGGGCCCTTGGCCCGGAATCGCCAACGAGTTGTGGATTGTGATGCCGTCGAATCGTTGCGGGCGGATTTGGGTTCCATTCGCCATGCGATTGTCGGCCAG
>JANNGQ010000692.1:0-7554 GCA_031403975.1 Planctomycetota bacterium | reverse complement strand
AACCTGGCCAAGAGCGTGACTGTGGAGTAGCCTCGTCATCTCGCTGCAGGCAAACCGAGGCTGTCAGCGCCGGACTCTGAACAGTCTGAATCCTTCAGGCAGTTCGGCTGCCGTGTGTTCATCGAACTGAATGCCCGAACCGGCCACCAGATCTCTGACTGTGCCGGACACCAGCACTTCGTCCACTGCTGCGATCTGAGAGATGCGTCGCGCGAAATCCACGGCGGGACCCTGGGTCGTCCGGCCGACAACGTCGCACTCTCCAATGTGCAATCCGGCCTGAAGTTTCAGGCCCAGCCGATGCGTGGAATCGCTGATCGCCAAAGCTGCTCGGATGGCTCGCGTCGGTCCGTCGAACATCGCCAGAAATGAGTCATCTGTGAAGACCATATTGCTGCCCCGGAACAAATCGACTTCCCGCAGCACATGCGACTGATACTTCTCGAAGCGTTCGTGCGAATCAAACTCCACCCGTTCACTGGAACTTGTGCGAACCGGCGTTGCGGCGAGCACCGTGGCCAGCATCCGCCGGAGACTGGGAGCATGGCGAACACCAGCCAGGAAGTCTTCGATCTCATCCAGAATCGCGTCCTGATCGCCGACGAATGGCAGATGGTCTTCTCCCGGCAATTCCACCAGTTTCGCTCCGGGGATGTTCTGAGCGAGGTAACGACCTTCCTCGACCTTCAGACAGCGATCGGCTGTCCGATGGATGACCAGCGTCGGCACCTGGATCATCGGCAGAATCGGACGAATGTCGATCCGGGCATTCATCTGAGTCAGCGCCAAAGCCGCTCCGGGGCTGGCTCCCGCTCGCAGGTAAGTGGCCCACCAGTCGCGAAATCCCGGATCGAATGCGACGCTCGGAGCGCGGTCTTCGATGCCCACAGGACCGCCCCAGTTGCGACGGATCTCTTCGAAGAAATGAGTGCGTTCTTCTTCGTGTACACCCCACGGATAGTCGGGAGCCCACATTCTGCGTGCGTAGGAACCGATCATCGTCAGCGCAATCGTCTTTTCGGGATAACTTGCCGCGAACATCGCACACATCGGACCGCCTTCCGAGATTCCGCACAGCACGGCTCGCGGCGAATCCACAGCGTCCATCACCGCGCGGACGTCGTCCATGCGCTGTTCCAGTGTCGGCAATTCATGCACCGGTACACGATCGGATAATCCCGTGCCGCGTTTATCGAACAGTATCACTCGCGCAAAAGTTCCCAGCCGCCGCAGAAAGCTCGCGAATGAAGGCTCCTTCCAGAACCATTCGAGATGCGATACCCAGCCCATCACAAACACCAGATCGATCGCGCCGTCTCCGAAGACCTGGTACGCGATGTTGACATCGCCGCTGCAGGTGTAGCGGACTTCCGGAGTCTCCGGATCAGACGAAGAATCGTGGACCTGTCGGGGTCTGACCTCATCGGCCATGTCTTTCCGCGGGTCATTTTTTCTGGTTCGCAGTGTAGCCACGCGGGCAACCGTCGGTCGTTCGGAATCATCGAGCATCTGCTTGAGGTCCGCATGGAGTTCCCTGGCCGTCTGATATCGCTCGTGGCGTTCCTTGCGGAGTGACTTGCTGACAATCCGCTGCAGGTCGTCAGGCAGTCGGTAACCGGCATTGACGGGCCGCGGCGGTTCGCGCTCCAGAATGGCGACCAGCACATCGCTCGACGTCGCGCCGCTGAACGGCTGCTGGCCGGTCAGCATTTCGAAAAGCACAATTCCGAAACTGAAAAGATCACTGCGAGTATCGACCGCCAAACCGCGCGCCTGCTCCGGGGACATGTAATGGATCGTCCCCATCACGTTTCCGGACACTGCAGCGCCGGGCACCGGTGAACTGATGAACGTCTGGCCGGGCAGTCGCGGCTGTGTGTCGGAAGGATCCAGATGTTTGGCAAGTCCGAAGTCGAGGACTTTGATCAGGCCGTCACCGCGGACCATGATGTTCTCGGGCTTAAGGTCGCGGTGAACAATGCTGGCCGCGTGCGCCGCGACGAGAGCACTCGCAATCTGCGTGGCCATCTCCAGCACCTGCAGCAACTGCAGCGACTGACCGGCAAGCAACGTCCGCAGCGTCATTCCTTCAATGAACTCGGTGGCAATGAAATGCAGGTCTGCGACGTTGCCGATCTCATAAATCGTCAGAATATTCGGATGGTTGACGGCACCTGCAGCCCTGGCCTCACGATAAAATCGGCGCAGCCACGCCTCGTTGCTGGTGTGAATCGGGGCCAGCAGCTTGATCGCCACCTCCCGTTCCAGCTGCATGTCGTGAGCCCGATAGACCTCGCCCATTCCGCCGGAGCCGATGCGAGAGTTGAGCTGATAACGTCCGAGGCGCGACCCTGATCTGTCCTCAGAGTCGCCCCGCGGATTCAGCCTGAGATCAGTCGTTGTCAGATGGACAAACGGTTGTGCCAGAAAACTCCCTGCACTGTCGTGAGCCTCCAGCAGCGACTGCACGTCAGCCCGCAGCGCGACATTTCCCGCGCACATCCGGCTCAGGAACGCGTCGCGCTCGCCGCCGGGATGATGTTCCGCAGCGGCCATGAAGATCTCTTCGGCGGTCATCGGACTGTGATGAGTCATAGCGCAGATATAGAAGACTGAATAGTGTTGTGGCGGCCTGCGGGAGCATATCGCTCTCGCTGAGCGGTTGAAAACCAGAGTGTCGTTGTTCGTGCCAGGACCGTGATTCAATCGCCACCGGGGTGAACCCGGTGGCGGGAAGAATTCACAGACTCGGGGCCCCGCAACAGCATGCCGGGTCGGTTGCTGATCAGAAGGTTCCCCTTGACTCAATTACAAATGTACGTCATCCTCCGCGGCGTCAGGGACATTTGTCATTGAGACGGCACGAGTTGACGGAGGACACGGAATGCCACCGAGACCGGGATTGTCAAAGGCCGAACTTGAAATTGCACGCATCGTGTGGGAACTGAAAGACGCAGGCGTGCGGCAGGTGTTTGAGGCGTTGCCCGCTGGCCGGGATATCGACTTCACCACCGTTCAAACGTATCTCCGTCGCCTTGAGGAAAAAGGATACGTCAACACCCGACTCGAAGGTCGCTCACGAATCTATTCACCGAAAGTACGAGCGCAGACGGTGATCCGTGAGACCGTCGGAGAACTCGTCGACCTGCTCTTCGCCGGCGAAACCATGCCGCTGATGAAGCATCTGGTTGAGGAACGCAGGTTCTCGGCCAGTGACATCGATCAGCTCCGCCAGTTGCTGGATCGGCTGGAAGGAGAGCGCAATGAGAAATGAGCTGGTTCCACTGGTGATCACTCAGTCCTGGCAGATTGCCGTGCTGGCCGTCGGTGTCGCGTTGATCGTCCGCTTTGTCGCGAAGAGTCGGCCTCATCTCGCACATGCGTTGTGGCTGCTGGTTGTGCTCAAATGCCTGACACCGCCAGTGTGGGGACATTCTCTGGGTGTCTTCAGTCAGCTGCAGGCGCTCGTTGCGTTCGAAGACCTGCGATCAGACGAACCCTTATCGCTCGAGAGCCTGACACCGGAGGAATCACTTTCGATGGAGAAGGCGGCCGCGACGCGAGCCAATGAGACTCAGCCGGAGCCATTTCCTTCCCTTTCTGAATCGATCGACACTACCTGCGCCGTTGAAGCGATTCCGGAGTCGCCGGTCGCCGAAATTGCCTCGACTTTGCCCGAGATTGTAATGGCTGTCGGTCGAGGACAGCCGTCGGTCGCGGCCCCGCCAAGGCGTGACTGGACGCGATGGACGCTGTTTGTAATTGTCGCCGGGTCATTTGCCACGCTGTCAGTGATGATCGTCCGGTGCCTCCTTTGCCTGCAAACGATCCATTGCCATCGCACGAACGAATTTGATGACATTCTCCGACAGAGGATGCGTCAGCTTTCGAAGCAACTCCGACTTCGCAGAATCCCCCGCGTTGTGGTTTCGGACGTGCTCTTCGGCCCCGCTGTGTTCGGATTGTTCCGCCACACCATCGTGTTGCCGCGATGTCTGTTGGACAATTCAGAAGGCCGAGAGTTGAGCGGAGTCCCTTCTCCCCCGAAATCGGGGGAGCCGGGTACGTTGCGTCGGCACGTTGAGTTGCCGACGCGGGCCGATAGGCCGGATGAAGGGGCTTCATGCGTTTTGTCCTCCTCTGCACCACTGCTTTCATCCCTCGATCCCATTCTGGCTCACGAACTGCTGCACATCCGACGTGGCGATCTGCGAACGGGAGTGCTTCAGGTGCTCAGTCAATGTCTCTGGTGGTTTCATCCGGCGGTGTGGCTGACGAACCGCTGGCTGTCGCGCGAGGCTGAGCGATGCTGTGACGAACAGGTCATCGCCGAGCTCAGATGCACTCCGGCTCAGTACGCCCGCAGTCTTCTGTCCGTGATTGAATCCAAGCACAAACTTCAACCGATCCCCGTCTTGCCCGGCATGAAGCCGGTGGAAATCACTGTCCAACGTATGGAGAGAATCATGTCGCTGAAGAATGGACTCAAAAAGCGAACCCCGATTTCGTGCTGGCTGGCGTTTGTCGGTCTGGCGTTTGTAGTACTGCCGGGAGCCGTCGCACAACCGTCGCCACAAGATGCATCCTTTTCCGCGGGGCAGGCTTTCAGCCCAGGGATTGCTGCGACTGTGCCAGCTCAGGAATCAGATTCAAGAGCCGTTCGGCGGCTTTCTGAGAATGAATTTGCGCCCGAAGCCACGGTGGCTCATTTCACGCGGATCGCATATTCGGTTGCCGATCTTGTCGTAACGCAGGAAGCCCCTTTCACCAGCGATTCCATTGCCGCGCTTGCGGCAATGCAATCGATCAAGTCGGTCGCTCCTGCAGCTGCCACTGCAGCGAATCCGCCATATGCTCTCGCTTTGACTCAGGATGCGATTCTGCAGGCGGGCAGAAACAACCTCGACTTCGCGCCGCTGGTGGAACTCATCAAAGCCAGCGTCGCACCGGAGTCGTGGGAAAAGGATGGCGAGATCGCGACTGATGACACGGCGATTGCGCTCGTCATTCGACAGACGCAGGCCGTTCATGATGAGATCCGTGAAGTTCTCACCACACTCAGATCGGCGAATGACACTCTGATCATGCTGACCTGTCGGCTTGTCCAGGTGGACTCGATGGAATCGCAGACGTGGATTGATGACCACGTAAGGCTGCACTCATCGTCGTCGGGAGCCCGATGGTCGCTGCTGACCGCGAAGAAAGCAGCAGCATTGACGGAACGGTTTACTCAGTCAGGCATGACAACACTGAGCGAACCACGCATTCTGACAATCGATGGACAGACGGCGCAAATGACCCTGCAATCTGATGCACCCTATGGTTTCAATTTCGGCCTGTTCGTCACGCCGCGAATGATCGCCGGAGACCGGTTTATGAACCTCGAGTACGGCTGGACCTTCGGCCCGGATCAGGTCGCTGCGATAGCAACGAATCGTCCGAACAGCCATAAGGCCACGCTGGAATCCGGGCAGACTCTGCTGCTGGATGTCACAGATTCCCCCGAAGCGAAGACGTCGACCTCAGACGAAATTGTTCCGCGGACGTATCTGCAGATCAGGGCAGAACGACTTAAGCAGGAACCGTGACGATAGTAAATGGGTAGCGGAACTCGTGAGAGTTCCGACCTGAAGTCTCACGACTTCAGCTACAATTCGCGCCCCCAATGCCCTCATGCTTCCCCTGACCTGAAAGCGGCTGGTGGTTCAGCTCCATGCCCGCGCTGCACGCGAGCGCATGCCGTTCGCTTCTTCATCTCCGGTGAACTCGTGATTTGCCGGATCGAAGGTCAGCTTGCGTTTGAGGATCCAGGACATGGCCGCGGCGTGGCAGGCGATGTGGGAGTTGCGCATCACGTCGGGATTCGCCACGGTCGGTTGTCGCGACTTGACGCAGTCGAAGAAGTTCCTTGCGTGAGCGGAAACATCCAGGCCTTTCACTTTGCCTGCCGATTCCTGAAGTTCACTGCGAAGTGAAACGGACGATACTTCCGTCTCACCGCTGTCACCTGTCTCGATCCACCCTTCTTCGCCGACGAACCGTACCGGACAAGTCCCGAGTTTTGTAATCCAGTTGGGGCCTCGATTGCCGAATGGTTCGGCCAGGAAATCGAGGATCAGCGTGACACCGTTCTCGTATTGACAGGTGATGCCATTGTCCGACGGTTCAAAGGAAATCGGAGTTGTCTCGTCTGACTGATTGGCCCACTGACAAAGGTCGACCGTGTGCGCGCCCCAGTCGAGCAGTCTCGCGCCGGAATCGAAATCGTTGTAACCACGCCACTTGCCTGAAACGTACTGGTAGTTGTACGGCCGCTCGGGAGCCGGACCGAGCCACATGTTCCAGTCGCAGATTTCTTTCGGCGGGATCGGTTCACCGGGCAGCCAGCTGATGTCCAGCGTCGGAATGTAGACGGAAGCAAACAACGTCTGCAGCTTTCCGAGCTTTCCGCTGTGAGCGAGCTGCACAGCCTGCTGAAAGTTCGGCACGCTCCGTCGCTGAGTTCCGGCCTGGAAGATCCGCCCCGTGGCCTTCATCGTCTCGGCCAGTCTCTGGCAGAGTTCGATCGTCAGACCGCATGGTTTCTCGCTGTAGACGTCCTTACCAGCCTGAGCCGCCAGCATGGAGGCGTCGGCGTGCCAGCGGTCACCGGTTGCAATAATGACAGCGTCGACGTCCTTGCGATCGAGCAGTTCGCGAAAGTCCCGGTACAGTCGGCAGTCGGAGTTACCATAGTGCTTGTCGACGAGCAACTTTCCGGCATCTCGGCGACTGGCCTGAACGTCAGCGATGGCAACACACTGGACGTCCGCAAGACCCAGCATAGCCTGTAGGTCATAGGTGCATCTGGGCCCGATGCCGATGACTCCCAGTGTGATCTTCTCACTCGGTGCCACAGCGCCGCCTCGTCCCAGCACATGCGCCGGCAGAATCCACGGCACAGCAACTGCCGCTGCTGAAGTCCCCAAAAACTGCCGACGCGTCCGACCCTGTGTTTTGCTCATCGTCTCACCAGAATTCTTCTGCGAAATTGACCCCGTCGACGTTTCGAAAGATTCCTTCTATCCCTGGACAGGTTGAGAATCAAGTCGGCACGGGAACAGACTGTAAATGCAGCCATAACGCTCTGCGCGAAGCGCCTCCCGGATCGACATTCGTATTGCAAACCAAGAACCAGCCAGGAGGTAGTGGTCTCAGATCACCTTGATCGAATCGGATGAAGTTTCCCATTCTCCGCCGCTGCGACTCGATTTGGCAGAACGATGTGGGCAGAACTATTTAAGGACTGGAGGTGTCTTCATCATTCTGCCCTCCATGATTCTGCCAATCATAATTACGAGTGTCCGCAGAAAGGCCGTGTTCTCTCAATCTCCGTTCATTTCCACAACCTGCCTGCAATTTACCGCGAATCCGGTTCGACAGTTGACGGGTTGCCTGCGAGAAAGAAAATCGCCATGAAAATGGACAAGAGCAAGCATGATGCGAATGGAAAACTCAAGAACGGTATGTGTACCGAGTACTTCAAAAATGGCTCCGTCTCGTGCGAAGGCGAAT
>JANNGQ010000691.1:0-3058 GCA_031403975.1 Planctomycetota bacterium | reverse complement strand
GCCGAACTTGTGAATCTTTTCCTTGCGGTGCTCGGGCCGGAAAAACGTCATCTCCGTAATCAGCACCTGAGCGTTGTAAACATCCGGATGCCCATCCAGACCGGGCGGAGCTGTGTCACCGGTGAAGCAGAGCAATGGCGTGAGAGTTTCTGCCGCAACTTCAGTGCCCTGCATTCTCAGATCACGAATCTGATCACCCTGCATTCCGTGGAATTCAGGCTTCAGTTTCTTTCGCACGTCGTACACGATGTATCCGACAGACGGCACCGTGTGTTTCGTCGTGAACACGGCAAACCGGTGTTCGCGTGAGAGCGTGATCAGATCACCGCTCTTGACTCCCACCAGTTCGCAGACCATGCGGCCGCGGTCAAGTCTCTGCCAGGCTTTCAGCATCTTCCAGACATCATCAATGATCTCCTCGGGAAGATAAATCACCGGCGGTTCCATCTTCATCATCCTGCGTCGAGCCACATACACGGGCAGCGCGGCCAGATGATCCAGATGAGCGTGCGTCACGAGAAAATACTGAGTCCCCATGAACGACCAGGGACTGCAGCCCAGCTCGAAGCCCAGCTTGAGTTCCTCAACTCGCCAGTAACTCTGCACGGCCGCCCGCGAATAGCCATCGATGGTCAGCGCTTTGTGCCGGATCGTTTCATACGGAAGATTGTCTACCACTTCGATCGCGCCTGATCAACGCAGGGTCTGCGTGAGAAGAGTTGAAACGTGACGAATGACGTCCGCTGAAGCGACCGAGGCCTGTGCGCCGTTCTTCAGATCTTTCACCTGCCAGAGCCCCGCCGCGAATTCGTCTTCACCCGCGATCAGTGCGACTCTGAACCCTTTTCGATCGGCGTATTTCATCTGCTTGCCGATGTTCTTCGCTTCCGGGTAGACCTCTGTGGCAATTCCGGCTTTTCGAAGCACCCGGCCCATCTGCAGGTAGTCGGATACTCGCGCCGAATCGAACATCGTCACCAGGACCGGCGCCGGCGTTGTTGCCTTCGGTAACAGCCCAAGTTCTTCCATCGCCGCCAGCATTCGGTCAAGTCCCAGACTGGCTCCTACGCCTGGCAGCTGCTGAGCCGTGAAAAGGTCGGCCAGATTGTCGTAACGACCGCCGGAACAGACACTGCCGATCCCCGGAAGTTCGCCCAGCAGCGTTTCGTAGATTGTGCCGGTGTAGTAATCCAGACCTCGGGCGATGGAGACATCCAGAACGACCCTCTCCTGTGGCCATCCACACGCCGCCACAGCTGCAAAGAGTTCCCGAAGATCCTGCAGGCCCCGTTCCCCAGTGGCACTTCCCGCCAACATCCCGTCCAGAGCCTGAAGGATCTCCTCCGGAGTTCCTTTGAGCTGCGCCATGTCCAGAACCATTCGGGCGCTGGGCATGGAAATGCCAACTCTTTCGGTCATCTCCGAAATCACACCGTCCCGACCGATCTTGTCGAGTTTATCGAGCGATCTCAGGATTCCGGATGCCTGCTTCTGCAGACCGCATTTCTCCAGCAGGCCGTTCAACACTTTGCGGTTGTTCACCCGGATCGTAAATCGCTCAATCCCGATACGGTCAAACAGATCGTTGATGACGAACAGCGTTTCGACGTCCGCCGAGTTGCTGAGCGTGCCGATCGTGTCAAAGTCACATTGAAGAAACTCCCGGAACCGGCCGCGGGCCGGTCGTTCGCCGCGCCACACCGGGCCGATGTGATATCGCCGGAACGGAACTCCCAGCTCCTGAATGTGCTGAGCCACAAACCGGGCGAGCGGCACAGTCAGGTCGAATCTCAGGGCCACGTCGCGCTCGCCCTGATCGGTGAAACGGAAGACCTGTTTGTCTGATTCTTCACCGCCCTTGCCCAGTAGCACTTCCGCATATTCCAGCGCCGGAGTGTCGATGGGCGCGAATCCGTAACTGCGATAAACCGACCGGGCGACATCGATCAGATGTTCTCGGGCCATCATCTGGTCCGGTAGAAAATCCCGGAAGCCGCGAAGCGTCTGCGGTTTGATGCGTTGCGTTGTTTTGTCGGACACGTTGCAAACCAGTTGAAGTGCAATCAGCGAGCCGGGCAACAGCCCTCGGACAGAAGGAGCGGTACGTTATGGTTTGTCGCATCGGACGTCCACAAGGCTGCTCAAATCCTCGCTTCCGGTCGAAGCGCCAGGTCTCCGCCGACGGGGAGCAGAGCACTGTGACACGTTCTCTGCGAGCCTGATCCGCCATGCGAGCGTGACCATTGCAGCCTCTACTTCAGTACTTCCCGGACAACGGTCCCGTGCACATCCGTCAGCCTGAAATCCCGGCCGGCGTGATGAAATGTCAGGCGCTGATGATCCAGGCCAAGGCAGTGCAGCAGAGTCGCCTGCAGGTCGTGAATATGCACGGGACGCTCGGTCACATGAAAGCCGAAATCGTCGGTGGCTCCGAGAGTCATCCCGGGACGAACTCCGCCGCCGGCCATCCAGACTGTAAACGCCTGCGGATGATGGTCGCGTCCCAGCGCTCGGCCCAGAGAGGCATTGGATTCCACCATCGGAGTCCGTCCGAACTCACCGCCCCACAGCACGAGCGTCTCGTCCAGCATTCCGCGCTGTCTCAAATCCTGCACCAATGCCGAACTCGCCTGATCGGTGATCCTGCAATTGCTGGTGACATTGCCCCTCACATTGCTGTGAGCATCCCAGCCGCTGTGGAAAATGCTGACGTAACGCACGCCGCGTTCAACCATTCGCCGCGCCAACAGGCAGGCCCGGGCGAAAGATGGCTTGTCCGGTTCGCAGCCGTAGAGTCCCAGCGTCCCGGCAGTCTCGGACGTCAGATCCATCAACGCCGGTGCCGAAGTCTGGAGCCTCGCAGCCATTTCAAACGATGCGATCCGAGTGGCGATTTCCGGGTCCTGCAGGACATCCAGCCGCTTGCGGTTCAAGCTGTTGATTAATGAAATCGTGTCACGCTGCAGGTCGTCGCTGACTCCGGATGGTGATTCCACATTCAGAATCGGAGCCCCCTGGCTGCGAAACTGGACGCCCGTATAAACGGTCGGCAGAAACC
>JANNGQ010000690.1:0-5150 GCA_031403975.1 Planctomycetota bacterium | reverse complement strand
CGAGTCCCTCTTCTTCCGCATGTTCGCTGACGGTAAAGCCAATCGTTTTGTGGATGATCAGTCCCAGCACGATTGTCACGACAAAACCATATACGCCGGCAACCGCGACACCGGTGAACTGCAGCACGATCTGAGCCATTCCGCTGACGTCCGGTCGAATCACGAAATAGCCGACGAGGATCGCCCCCAGGGCGCCGCCGACTCCGTGAACACCGACGACGTCCAGTGAGTCGTCGTACTTGAAGGTCTGCTTCATCTGGACGCCAAAGAAACACACGACCCCGCCAATCAGTCCGATCACGAGGGCGCCGCCCGGACTGACATGGCCGGCACATGGCGTGATCACAACCAGCCCGGCCACCATTCCGGATGCGACTCCGATCGCCGTCGGCTTTCCTGCGTGAAGCCACTCGACTACCATCCATGATCCCGTCGCAGCACCTCCGGCGATTGCAGTGGTTGCGAATGCCATCACGGCGACAGCTCCCGAAACAGGCAGGAAGTCTTTGCCGACAGCGATAGCGGAACCGGAATTGAATCCAAACCAACCCACCATCAGGCAGCCGGCTCCGATCAGCGTCCATCCGATGCTGTGAGGCAGGAATGGACCTTTCGGATATCCCTGGCGTTTTGGCAGAATCAGAATCAATGCCAGAGCGGACGTGCCCGCGAGCACATGCACGACTGTTCCGCCCGCAAAGTCGAGGACGCCCTTCTGGAAGAGCCAGCCATTTACGTTCCACACCCAGTGAGCGACGGGGTCATAGACCAGAGTGGCCCAGAGCACGACGAACAGACACCAGGCGCTGAATTTCACTCGTTCAGCAATGGCACCCACAATCAGAGCCGGTGTGATGATCGCAAACATCATCTGAAACATGGCGAAGAGCAGCTCAGGAACTCCCGTGGGTGCCGCGCCGGTCGTATCACCGCTGGTCACGATCTTGCCGTAGTAGCTTAGACTGGCCGGATCCCCGTCTGAGAATCCTTTGAAGAACACCAGACCTGGATCCCAGCCAAGGTAACTTAGTGCTGGCTTGTCAGATCCATCGTCGTTCTTGCCACCATCCATCGTGATTGCTGAGGGCACAGCAAAGGCCAGACTGTAGCCGCACCCGATCCACTGAATGGTCACGATCGGCACACAGACCATTACGCACATGAACATGTTCAGCACGTTTTTGGCTCGCACCATCCCGCCGTAGAACAACGCCAGTCCCGGCATCATGAAGCAAACCAATGCCGCACTGACCAGCAGCCAGGCAGTCGAACCGGTATCAATCGTACCTGCCAGATGCGGGGCAGGGGCGGCGGGCTCGTCAGTAGCTGGAGTGACCGTTTCAACCGGAACTGCCACATTTGAAGGATCGGCTTCGGAAACTGTTGTCGCCGCGGTGTCTTGTGCGCGCAGAACTTGGCTGCCGCCCAGCAAGAAAACAATACCCGCCACGGCCGCAAACACAGTGGGCCTCATTCGGGTCAAGAAACTCCAAGTCATTGCCGGTCTCCTCGCCTCTGGTTCGTGCTGTCGTCTGGTTTTCGTCCGCCTACCGCAGCGGCCCGTCGGTTTTGTCTCGTCGCCGTCTGTGCCAACAAAATGGCCTGTGACACCAAACAGCAAACGACGTGCCTGAGTACTGAACATGATTTTCAAGAAACGACATAAAGTATTCTTATTACACTACTTACAGCATTCAGAACACACTTGAACAACTGGCCAGTTGTTGGCAGAACGCACTCACTGCCAACTGATCGCGCACGCATGATCAGATCGTGAGCATTGATTCGCAGAATCGCTAAAGTCACCAGACTTGCTGGGTCCTCGCATCACGAATGACGAGTTCTTGACGTGATCGCTGGATCGCGGGTTTACGGAATGAAGCACGGCCCCGCATTAGTCGATTTACACAGCAGGTGTCAGGAATTCCGTAACCTGCCATCTGGTTTCCACTGCGATTCCTGACAAACATGATGTCCTGCGAGTCTGCTCCGTCCAGAAGGAATGAACAAGTGATCGATCAACCTGTGTCAGGGCTCCTGTCGTCCATGAGTGGCCGGAACGCAGAATCCCACGATTCGCAGCGGGGCTCCGTTTTCCGAAGCCGCTTCAGCCAACTCCTGGGAATCATGGCCGGCGCTGCACTGTCATGCTTCAGTTCGGACGTGACTTCGGCCCAGGAACCCGCTGCGGAATCCACAACGGCGGTCGCCGGGGATCTGTTTCAGTTTCCTCCTGCGACGCCGGCGCGGCTGGTAGAAGCCGCGAAGATCACTCAGCAGCTGGACCGATTTGACGATGCCCGCGCATTTCTGCGGCATCTCATCGAAAGGCAGCTCACCGACGATGAATTGCGAGGCCTGCGACGAGAACTTGGTGTTTCATCGTTTGTGGATCTGAATACTGACGCACGCCTGCAGCCAGAAGCCCGGGAATTGCTCGGGCTGATCAACGCAGCCAGCCGCCAGGAGCCACTTAATACCGATCAACTGAAAATCCTTGTTCAGGAGCTGGGACAGCCTGAATATGCTGCGGCCGATGCTGTTTCGAGATTGTTTGCCGCCGGAGATGCGGCTGTTCCGGCGCTTCTTGCGGCCGATCCGCAGACCGCTGCGGGGCGAGTTGCGGCAGAACTGCTGCAATCACGGACTCGACAGTTTCGTGCGGGACTCCTCGCTCAGATGGCAGCATCTGATGCGGCAACGCGGATTCGCATCATCAATCTGCTGAGTTCCACGGCTGATTCGGAGATTGCTCTTCGCCTGCTGCGGTGGCAATTCGATCCGCATGGCGAAGACGCGGTCAGTGACGCTGCACGATCAGCGATCCGTCGGCTCCGTCTGTCGCTCGAAGCGCCCACTTCCGCGACCGAAGCGGCAGATCTGCTGACTGGCAATGCCGGTCAACTGATCGAAGCGTCGGGCGCAAGATTCACGCGACTGGAGGGAACCGCCGCGATGCGGGAACTGACCGGAGCTGATCCTCGTGCGGAAGCACTCGCAAACGCATCGCTGCTGTTGCAGGATGCCCTGGTAGTGGATCCTGACAACCGTTCAACACGCCGCATGATACTCGTGGCGGACTGTGCGGCGGCGAGTCCTTCCATGAACGCGGAGGCGACTGTGGCTGAAGGAAAAGCGCCGGACGAGATTCTGGCGGCTCTGGATTCAGCTCTGGAATTGAATCACCCGGCGGCAGCAATCGAATTGCTCAGAGGACTGAGCAGAGTCGCTGACGCACAATTTGACCTGACCGAGGCGGGCCGCGTCCTGCGCTTAGCGCTGAACAGTCCGGACATGCGAGTGCGACTGTTCGCCGCACATCTGGCGAAGAATCAATTGCCTGTGGAAGTCAGTCAGCCAGCCGTTGCGAGGACGCTCTCCTCCGCCGCCGACGGGAGTATTCTTCCGGAGGTGGTGATTGCTGGAGCGGACCGCATTCAGTCGGGCGTGCTTCGCGCAGTTCTCGAAGACGCCGGATACTCAGTCGCTGAAACGGCAACCGGTGTTGAGGGGTTCGATGTCGCCGTCCGGCAGATGAATTGTGAATTGTTCATTCTGAGTGCCGAGTCAAATTACTGGCCGCTCACCACGACAATCGCAAATCTTCGTGCCGATATCAGGACTCGCAATACACCGATTATCGTCATCGGTTCTTCCCGGTTTGAGGCCCGCGTGAAATCACTGGCGGAAAACTATGACGGAGTGCGTTTCATTACAGGCCCGGCAGGTGCTGAGACACTGCAGACCACCGCTCAGGAGATCGATGTTCCTGAAAGCGTCGATGCTGCGATCGCGCGACGGAACAAACTGTGGATGTTGACAATGCAAAGCCTCGAACTGCCCGGTGTTGTGCTGACTCCCGGCGATCGTGAGATCCTGAAGGCTCTGGCAAACTAACGGTCCGATGGCCTGAGGGATGAATCCTCACCGCAGATCAATTGCGTCCCCGAAGCAGCATCCAGCCGACGCTGATGCAGAACAACAGCATCATGCAGTATTCGTTCGGCGTAAGATGATCAAACCGGCTGATCAGGACACGCTGCAGCTGAGCAACCCAATTGCTGAATCCATCGATGATTGAAAGGAACATGAGACTGGCATCCGGTGGTTGAAAGCGTCCGCAGTATTGAACCCGTTCGGGTTTTCAGAACTGTAACGCAACACGTAACTGTTGGTCTCTTTCTTACAAATGCCGCGTCCGGTCGGGAAACACAGCACGGAGCCGCAGTAATGTTACGGTGAAGTGATCGAGTCTAACGATTGTCCGGGATCGAACGGCCTTCTGCGGCCCGGCTTTTCTGTTGCCGGGAGGCGTCGTTTTCAGCTTTGCCGGATTCGCGTTGAAGAATCTGCCCGTTCTCTGTCACATCTTCGGGACTCGCGAGTATCGGGGGTAATCCGGGGCCAAAACGGCCCCCAAAAACCCCGTAAACACCAGAGCCCTGAGGAGTCGACCATGATCCGCCTGAACCCAATCCCGCGACTGACATGCAAACTGATCTGCTGTGTGCTGCTGATTTTCAGCGGCCTTTTCTGTTCCGTCTCCGCGCTGGCCACCGAGCCCGTCATCACAGGCCGGACCACCGTCAAGGTGTCTGAACTCGGAGCCAGCGACGTCAAAGTCGCGCTGACGACACAACTCACTCACTACACAACTCTGAAGCAGCTCGGCAGCAACTTCAGTCTGCTGGCCAGGCAGATCGGCATGGACGCCCGCAACTGGAACAAACAGAGCGACCTCACCGGCCGCTTCATCGACAACAACAATGAGATTGATATTACGTTCAATACACCGGGAGCCGCGCGCATCGTCAAAGGCAACCGTTGGGTCTATTCGCTTCAGAATGAAGACAACTGTCAGCTGGTCTCGGCGACAGATTCACATGTGACGCTCATGTCCGTGGAAGCGACGGACATTGGACTGGGGACGATGTTGATCGATCTCGAGCTCCCGAGCGGAGCGACGAAGGCAGCCTTCGACAGCCACCGCAATGAAGTCACTTACGAATTCGCACCGCAGGTTGAGAACGGAACGAATCCGGAACTGCAGTTCGAAGTTGATCATAAGTCCTCACTGATGAGCAGTCTGGCTAAGAACTACAGCAACCCGAAATTCAACTACATGTGGGCGGCACGATCCGTCGCGAAGA
>JANNGQ010000689.1:0-3764 GCA_031403975.1 Planctomycetota bacterium | reverse complement strand
GGCTTGCATACATATGTTGTATCCAGCCCCAATCAGCAGTACTAGCCGGAGCCTCGACGCGCGATCGGTTCGGCCAGACACCGCATGAACCAAGAAATATCAGCCAGCCGCTTTCGCTTCTCCTTCAGGCCTGCCTTGTCTTTGCGGATCGCGTTGAGCTCGAACTCCGTCGGTTCTGCAGCGGAATGATCTTCGTTCCTTCGCTGAGGAAACAACCGCCACCATCGCAGCGTGATCTCGTCATCGGACCACTCCTGCACAACATCCGGCCGAGTTCTTACTACTACATGCAAATGATTGCTCATCACCGCAAACCCTGGGACATCGATCCCGAAGATCCCGGCCAGTTCTTCCAGGCGATCCCGGATCCACTGTTTTCTGTGCGAGTAGTCCTGCCCGGACTTTCGATCCTTCCCGCACAGGTACGTCCGCCGGACACACCGGTTAATCAGATGAAACGCCTGCACCTCATCACGAGCACAAATCTCTGTCCGCTTCACTCTCGGCATGTTTGAATCTCCTGTTGACCAATCGATTTTAAACAGCGTAAACGCCCGGGTTTCCTCTGTCAAGGTGCATGGCACCTGTTTGTCCGTCAAGATCGAGGTTGGCACCGGCGAGACGCTGCAACTGTCGCCTTACTAATGGGCCGCGTTTCAGCTCAGCGGGGACTGGAGATAGCACGTACCAGTCAATGTCAAGCTCGCGTCGCCTGAAGCGTCGTTGAGTCTTTACCGGCAGTAGGATGAAAAATGGAGGAAGGCCACGCAGACAGAACTGACAGAAATTCTTAGTGTGACGGTGGTTACGTACCTGGCAGGTGGAATGCTGTCTTCCTGGATCGCGACTTGAGAGTCTGAAATTGGCATTCCGGAGGGAGATTTCGATGAACCGTTTCCTTTTGGTTTCTTTGTTTGTTGTCGCCCTGTGCTCAAACAAACTACCGGCTGCGCAAGTCGACGAAGGCACGCCCGTCAACTTGTTGCTTCTTCCCACGGTGAAAGCGGAACGGTCGACCGCCATTGCCGTCGAGCAGGCCGGTCTGAACGCGCTCACCGATGACGACACCGAAACCGTGGCGGTGATCAAGGCAACGGGCGGGACTGTGGACATTGTCTTCGGGTTCGACGGCGCTATGGTCACACCCGAACGACTCGAAGTCCATTTGCCCGAAAGCGCACCGCCCGGCAGCGGGACTGAGCGCGTCGAGGTCCTCGTCTCGACGGTTTCGGTGCAAACGGGGTTCCAGGCGCTGCGTGCCGACCCGCTCAAGGCAATCGCAGGACCTCAGGTGTTTCCCTTCACGCCTGCAGCCGCCCGGTGGATCATGCTTCGATTCACTGCCATGGAGAATGCAGACAGCGTGGCAGTCGCCGAAATCGGCTTGTTCGGCCATGAGGGTCCGCCGGTCAGCCGCTACGCGTTCAACGAGTCTCCGGTGCAGGCGTTCGACGTGCTCGAGCGGCTGAAGAAGACCTCATCCGTAAACGTGGGAATCACGGAAGATGAAGCGGCGCTGTTCGCAGACGTGACGGACGGAAGATTCAACAAATGGTCGTTCGGCGAAGCGGCGTTGATCGTTTCCGGCATCACGGATGCGGAACAGCGAAAGCAATATGTGAAACGACTCGATGCCCTGGAGGTTCAGGCTCGCGCGGCCGTGGCCGGTGCCGCCACGCCATTCGGCAAAGGAGAGAAACTCCTGGCCTGGATGCACTCTGACGGTGGACCGCTGGCCAAAGGCTATTCGGCCAGCCAGACGGATCTGTCCGTCATTCTCGACACGGGAACTTTCAATTGTGTTTCGTCAGCGACGCTGTTCAATGTGCTCGGCCGGCGACTCGGGCTTGATGTACGGGCGATTGAAGTTCCCGATCACGCGTTCTCGATTCTCTATGACGGTACACGCCACGCAGACGTCGAGACGACGTCCGCTTTGGGCTTCGATCCGGCTCGCGACGAGGCCGCACAGGAAAACATCCTGGAGAAGACGGGCTACCGGTACATTCCGGAAAGCAACCGTGACCAGCGCAGGGAGATCGGTGAGGCGGGCCTGGTGGCTATCATCTATTACAACCACGGCGTAACTCTGTCCGGCGAAGATCGGCACCACGAGGCGCTGCTTGCGTACTTCAGGGCAATGGCCCTTGACCGGGAATTCGCCTCGGCCGTCAAGAACGCTCTGGCTGCCCTCGCCCGGTGGAGCAGTGGCTTAGCCGACGAAGGGAAGTTCGAGGCGGCACGTGATGTTCTTGCCGCCGGTCTGGACCTGGCGCCGAAAGATGCAACGTTCCTGCACAATCGCAAGGTCGTCTGGAGCCAGTGGGCTGAGGCGGCCGCCATGGCCGAAAATGATGACGAGGCCGTTGACATCCTTCGGCGAGCGGCTGCTGAAGTCCCTGACGGCAACTTCCCGGCCATGCAGGCCTGGATTTATATTCGCCGGGGCGAAGAGTTTGTCAAAGCCGGGGATTGGGAGAACGCTCTGGCCGCCGTTCAGCCGGGGTTCGAGAAGATCGATGAAGCACCTCGAACGGAACTGAAGCAGTGGACGACCGAATTGCCATTGCGTTGGTCGCAGTCCGAGTTGGACGCGAAGAATTTCAGGAAAGCAATCGAGTTGCTCGACGAAGCGAGGGATCGGGAACCCAATGACGAACGCCTGACGCACAACATCGTTTACGCCGTGCAGGAATGGGTTCGGGAGACTCTTGAAAAAGAGGGAGAGGCGAAAGCCAGTGAAGTACTGGCCGGGCAGTTGAAACGCGTTCCACAGATTCCCGGTTTGGATGACGTTGCGGCCAGCCACGTCGAGCGAGTTGTCGGCCTGCTGCGCGACGCCGGGAAATATGAGGAGTCTCTGGATGCGGTGGAACGGCACAAGGAGTTCCTCAAAGACAACGACGCAGCCCGGAACCTGTGTCAATCTGTCGTCGATGCATGGGCCGATTCCTACATTGCAAAGAAGAATCACGAACAGGCCGTTGTCGTCTACCAGCAGGGTTTGCAGCGATTTCCCGGCGATGAGCATCTGAAGCAGAATCTCGTCTACACGATGCAGGAATGGATCAAGGATGTTTATGCCGCCGACGGAGAAGCTGATGCGATGACTGTGTTGCTCGGCCTGCGAAAGCAGTTCCCCGATATGGACGAGGTCGATGAACTGGCGATGGCTCACGTCCGGAGAGTGGTCGACGGGTTCGGCGACGCCGCGAAGTACCCGGAGGCGCTGGCCGCGATTGCAGCCCACAAGAATCTTCTGAAAGCCGACGACGTCAACACGCTGGCGCTCACCGTGTACGACTCCTGGGCGAATGGACTCCAGGCGAAACAGGAATGGCAGGCTGCCATCGACGTTTACATGAAGGGTTTAGAGCAATACCCGAAGGACTCCCACCTTTCAAACAATGCGGTGGCCATCTGGAACGCCTGGGCCTCGACATTCATCGAAATGAAAGACTGGGGAGGAGCAATCAAGGTTTATGAAAACGCGCTGCTTCAATTCCCGAGAGACAGTACGCTGAAGAACAACCAGAAATACTGCAAAGAACAATTGAAGAAGTAAGTCTTGGTCGGGCATTGAAAAACGGGCCTGGACACGTTTGGAGTCCTCATCGATGCGACATTTGCTGCAACTCTGGCTGCTGCCTGGATTCTTCGAGCGGTTCCAATACGTGTGTAGCGGAACTCGTGAGTGTTCTGGTCTGACGTCTCACGACTTCAGCTACAATTTCTCGACTGCAGGGCCTCGTGTGCCGCCAGAC
>JANNGQ010000688.1:0-5664 GCA_031403975.1 Planctomycetota bacterium | reverse complement strand
AAGTCTCGTTGCTCAGGCCGGGTGAGATGACCCAGCTGCCGTTTGTGCATTTCTCGGACGGATTCCGCCATTTCATCAAGCAGTACCAGGCCCGTTTTCGTGATCTGGATTTCAACCACTCGCCGATTCTCGCTGCGGCGTTCACGAACGATCAATTGGCGCTGCTCGAGCCGGTCCAGCATCCGCGTCGTGTCGGGTCCACGCGAGATCAGGCGTTTTCCCAATGCCAGCGTCTGCATGGGGACCGGATGGACAGACCGCAGCAACCGCAATGCGTTGTATTGCTGAGCCGATATCTGAAAGTGTCCGAACAGTTGCTCTTCTAACGCCTTCAGGCAATCGTAGGTTCGCCACAGATTCAGGAATGTCTCCTGCTCCGGCGAATCAAATCGGGGCTTTCGGACAGCCGGTTTTTCAGGAATCAGTTTTGCGGTTGTCAGTACCATACCGGAAAGCTTCCGCGTTTCGACGACACTTGTCAAGACAACAGTCAAACTGAAAAAAAAGCGGCATCCCTGCCGCTTTGCAACCGCCCGACTGAATTGAGTCCGTCCTGCCCGCCCGTGATCGATCTTCGAACACAGTCGCCGGACGTTTTTGATCTCGCAGAATCGCGGTTCCGGATCATCCCGCCTGACAGTTCCGAAGCCACGGAAGTCTGCCGTGCCGGTAGATCGTCTGGAAACTAGGCTGCAGCCGGAGGGGCTGGAGGAGCCGGAGCTTCTTCAACTGCCGGAGCGGCTTCCTGAGCTGGTGCGGCTTCTGCAGGAGCGGCAACACCGCAACCGCCCGTGCCACAACCGCTGTTACATCCGCTGTTACATCCGCTGTTACAGCCGCTGTTACAGCCGCTGTTGCAGCCACGATTGCAGCCACGATTTCGGCTGTGTCCGCAGGTTGTGACGGCACCACAGTCGCTTCCGCACGATGCGGTAATCACATTGCAGCCAGAATCGCTGGTGCTGGCACAGCCACCACAGGCAGGAGCTTGTTCGCAGCAAGGAGCTTGTGCTGGAGCACAGCAGTTGTCGTGTTGCTGGTGGCAGTGAGTCTTCACTGGCCTGCAGCACCTGTTCCGTCGACCTGCTTCTGCCGAACTGGTCAGCAGCATGGCTGCCAACGCGAAGAACATTCCGAGACGTCGCATTATTTCATTCCTTCAATCGAATTACTGCCGGCCAGAAATCCGACCGACGAGCCACCCGCAAACTTCTGAAAAACGCTTTCAGACTGCGTGAAGCTCTCCAAACTCCTGCGCACCCTATGTTTCCTGACAGGAATCTGTCAAACAACCGCCCCAGTTTTTCAACAATGGGGTTGTCGTCAGCCCGACCAGGTCCTCCGGAATCCGTTGGACTTCGCCCTCACGATTCACACAGGCCAGCACAGAATTGGCTTCCGCGAGCAGTTCATCACTCCGCAGCAAGCGGTAGTGATGCTGCAGTTTGGCTGGTGTGACCCGTGAAATCGCCGTCTCCAGCGTCAACAGGTCGTCGTATCGTGCAGGTCGACGATACCGGACTTCGATGCTCACCACGACGAAGTACAGCCCCAGTTCTTCCATCCGGCGGTAGTTTCCGCCCTGAGCCCGGAACAGCTCCGTCCTCCCGACTTCAAAGTAGCTGAGAAAATTCGAATGATGCAGGAAGCCCATCGCGTCGGTCTCACTGTACCGAACGCGGATTTCAAGGGAATGGTGATTGATCATTGCATGTCCGATCCGCGTCAACTGAGCGTTTACTCCGGTGTTCATACACCACGCGATTCCAGTTGAGTTTTGCTTCCTTGAAGTTCAGGAGTATCGCAACTTGCAGGCCGTGATGTTTAGATAACCAGGCATTTGAGCGACATGCGAATCGCTGACGGCAGTGACGACCTTGGGAGCTGTGATAACCTTGCCGTCTCGGGTAATGTCTTCGTAGAGCATTGTGTGAGTTTAACCGCGGATGTCGCGGATGTCTCTGACAGGAGAAAAAAGCGATTCTGAGATTCAGCTCCTATCCGAGCAATCCGCACTACTAAGGTTCTGAATCTGCGCCGGGCGCGAAGAATTCACGCCGGGACAAGTGAAACGAAAACAGCAGGATTCACCACAGAGGACGCGGAGGTACGCAGAGAAGTCCATGTCGACTCCGCGTTTACGTTCCTCTGCGAACCTCTGCGCCCTCTGCGGTTAAAACAAATCTCGTTTGGATTGCGGGCGAAGCCCGGGCTGGGTCATCCGCGGTCAAGAATTCTCGGCTGATTGCTTTCTGCCGACGTGAATGACTCACAGCCACAGCATGTGTCCAGACGACATTCATCAATTCAGGAGTCTCCATTGAGCCGACCAGCGTGCGATCAGAAACAATTCGTGTTCGTCTATGGTTCGCTTAAGCGCGGCCATACGCTGCATCATCTGCTGGCGTCCCAGACGTTCTCTGGTCACGCCATCACCAGGCCGCTTTATCGGTTGTTTGATCTCGGCTCGTATCCGGGACTCCTTGAATGGCCGGACGGACTTGACATCCGTGGAGAAGTCTACGAGGTGGATGAAACAACCCTGCGAAGACTCGACGCAGCGGAGGGTGTCGCTGAAGGATGCTATGCACGGCGCACGATTCAACTGCAGCCTCCATTTGATCAGACAATCGTGCACGCGTGGTTCTGGCTTCATGCAGTGCAGGGACTGAACGACTGCCAACACGAATGGCCGACCGTCTGATGGCGCGACTGGAGCGGCTCAACGGGCGGAAAATGCAGCTTTCCGGGACATGTCATCGGCTGTTGATGCCAGGATTTTCGTGAGTTCGGCAGCGGATGCCGGATCGGAATTGGCGTCGGCGAATTGCCCAAAAAATGGCGTTCGATGTGCTTTGCATCGTATTGACGCTTGCGGAACGCGGCAGTTATCACCCCGCGACGATCGTCCGGAATCTGCGCTCTCGATGGGTGCCGGCTGCGGCGGTTGAGGACGAACTCGATCACATCAGTAAGGCATTTCAGAATCAGGACAGGCACCGAGGAACGTGCCCCGGGAATCGAGCGGGAATCTCTTCTGACTCGGAGCCAGCCCCGGTTTTGAAATCATCAGACTGTTGAAAAAGGTGTCTGGAACTCTCCGGCATTTCTCTGAATCAGATTTCTGAAATGCCTGCAAGGTTCCAGACGCCTTTTTCAACACTGATAACGCTGCCGCGGAAACGGATTCCGGGCGCGGATCGGGTCACAGGAACGGCATCATGGTCCGGATCAGAATTGCCTGATCCGGAAATCATGGATGATCGCCGGCGGAGTTGAGGAACACCGCCGAGCATTTCTGAAGGAGGATCCTAAATTGCACAAGGCCATCGGACTCATCACATGCGCTTCGGTGATGGCCGTGTCGCTGTATCTCATCAGCGGCGGCGATCCGTCACGAACGTTGTCAGCCCAGACCGACTCCGAAAACGGAGACGGGTACAGTGCTGTCGCCAGACGTTTTCTTCAGGATGCCCGGGAGCAGGCGCAGAAAGGCCACACTGCCGAAGCGCGCCGCCTGGCCGGAACGGCAGCCTCGCTGTCTTCCGACTGGAGTGACTCTGAACAGTCCCCGGAAGAGTTCCTGAATGCGCTCGATCAGAGCGACTCTGCCGCGGAGAGCAGCGAGTTCAGATTCACGGAAGATTATTCGACGACTAAGGCTGCCCCACCCGCGGAAACCGCGGAAGTCAATCCTTTCGAGGAAGCTGAGACTAAAGAGCTCGGCCCTGATGGGCAGAGCATTCAGACTCCGGTGACCAGCACGGACCTGCTTAAGAAGCGACAGGCTCAGCGTCTGGTCAAGGAAGCGCGGCAGGCGATTGCGGCCGGCGATCAGGCTCTGGCCCGGTCCCGCGCTTTGCAGGCTCGGCAGCTGCATGCTGCCTGGGGTCTTTGGGACGACCGCCCCGAACATGTTCTGGCGGACCTCGACGCCAAATCAAAGACCTCGACCTTCGTGGCCGGCGGACGGAATTCGTCTCAGGCACCGGAGATTCGTTCGAGGGGTGCTGAACAGTCTTATCAGCAGGCCGCCTCATTGCTGCAGCAGGCTCGCGCGGCAATGGATGCAGACAAGCTGGCGGAAGCGCAGCAGTTTGCTGATCAGGCCGCGGCCTTCGATGTGGCCTTCGGGATGTTTGAAGACAGTCCGGAACTTGTTTCCCGTGACATTCAGCGTCTGCAGGGAGCCGGTACATCCACGAATGAAACATTCGCATCCGCCGAAAGTGATGCCTCTCCGGAAGCCGCTCAGGCTCGACACCTGCTGCGGGAAGCGCGTACGGCGATGCTGCAGGGTCGGTTGAGTGTGGCTCGTGACAAGGCTCAGCAGGCATCCGGTCTGAATGTCGCCTACAACGTTCTGGATGACCGTCCGGAACTGGTCCTGGCGGACATTGATTCTGCGATGCGCGGTCAGGGACGGATCTCGGCCGCTCAGACTCAGGACGGTGTGGTGTCCTCGGAACCGACTTCAGGATCCGACGCACGCCACTTGGTTTCTCAGGCCCGTGCAGCCCTGCAGAGCGGCGATCATCAGACGGCCCAGCAGCTTGCCCTTCAGGCTCAGCAGCAGGATGCCGCCTATAGCCTGTTTGAAGACCGTCCTGAGCCGATTCTGGAAGAAGCTCAGCTGATGGCTCAGCGGGACAGGACTCGCAGCGGCAATCATGCGATGGCGCAGAATGGTGCTGTCGACGTGACGCCAGAGGAAATCACTCGGGCGAATCCATTTGCATCGGAAACGATCTCTTCGGCCAGCTACGACGGGACAGAATTCCCCGTGCTGGCACCGGAAAATGAATCCGCCGTGCTGGCCTATCGACGCGGGATCGAAATGATCCGCAGTGGTAATCGTCCGGCGGCCAAGCTGGCGTTTCAGCAGGCCTGGAAGAATGCCGGAGAGCTGAGTGCGATGGACCGCCGGCAGCTGCAGGACTTCCTGCAGGATCTGGCGAAGACGAAAGCGACCGATGTTCAGCTGGCATCCGGCCAGGAAGACGAAACACGAGCCGTCGATCTGACGGAACAGCCGATGAGCCCGCTGCTCGAAAAGGATCCACTCACTGCAGCAACTGAAGAATCAGACGTTCGTTATGACCGTCTTCGTACGGAAGTGATGAACAGTGTGTTCCGGGCAGAAAAGCTCAAGAACGACGATCCGGATGAAGCCCTGCAGATTCTGGACAACACGCTGGCCACTGTCGAAGCCGCTCCGCTGAACCCGGAGTCGCTGGAAACGCTGGCAGGATACGTGCGGCGCAGCCAGGAGTCGATCCGTCAGTTCAAGGACGACCAGGCTCCCCGGTTTGCTCAGGAGCAGAAGAACCGCACGATGATTGAGACCATCAAGCGGGAAGAAGAGGCTAAGATCCGCATCGAACAGGAGTTCGCAGAGCTGGTTGACCAGTTTAACGAGCTGATGAAAGAGCGTCGGTATCCGGAAGCGGAATTGATCGCCAAGAAGGCCCGCGATCTGAACTCCGATCTGCCACAGGCCGCGATCATGGTCGAGACGGCCAAACTCCAGCGGCAAGTTGCGTTCAACAACGACGTTCGTGAACGAAAAGCGGACAGTTTCCTGAACACGCTGAATGATGTCGAAGACGACTTGATCACGCCGACGGGGCCGTACGCCATGCCGGACGCCAAGTCGTGGGAGAC
>JANNGQ010000687.1:0-2909 GCA_031403975.1 Planctomycetota bacterium | reverse complement strand
ACCTACACCGGAAAGCCGATCCAAAAAGAAAGCCGCCCCAAGTTCGTATCGCTGCATCGTCGCGTTAAGCTGAGCAAAACCCAGAGCCTGCCAAAACCACTCACCTCATGCACCGTTGTTTGAGAGATGTGGCACTAGCGCGTGGCGGCTGATGATGCAGATTGAGGACCGACGAACCGGTCAAACACGGGTGATGTCATGAGAGTGGTCACGACGGCCATGATTACCAGCATTGCAAACAGCTCGTCTGAGATCAGTCCGCGTTCGCGGCCGATGTTGATAATGATCAGCTCCATCATGCCGCGGGCGTTCATCAGGATGCCGATTCCCATGGCCTCACGGTTCGGAATTCCTGTCGCCCGTGCCGCCACCCAGCAGGCCACTCCTTTGCCGAGAATTGCAACTGCCAGGACAAGTCCGCAGTGCTGCCACAGCCGCCCGGAATCAAGCAGACCAATTCGTGTGTTCAGTCCACTGAACGTAAAGAACAACGGCAGCAGCAAAGCCACCGTCAGCGGCTGAATCCTGGCGATGGCGTCGCGTGTCATGATGCCGCGGGGAATGACGGCACCAATGACGAACGCTCCGAAAACAGCGTGCAGGCCGATCGCATCCGTCACAAACGCCGCGAACGACATCAGCACCAGGCACATAACCAATCCGACGTCGGAAAGTTGCTGGTCGCTGGTCAGCCAACGCTGAGTCCTCAGGAGCAGAGGCCGAAGGATCAACACGGCCACAGCCACGAACGCCAAACCTCCACCGATGTTTTTCCACGCCCCTGTCGAGTCTTTGTCAAGACTGGACAACACCACAGCGAGCAGACACCAGGCGGACGCATCATCCAGAGCTCCCGCCCCGATCGCGACAGTTCCCATGCGAGTCCCCGTCAGACGCTTATGATGAATAATCCGGGCCAGCATCGGGAACGCCGTGATGCACATCGAGGCTCCGAGGAACATTGACACGTCGAACAGCGATGTTCCCTCCGGAAACAGTTTTGTGTGAGTAAAGAAATACCAGCCGAGCCCCAGCCCCATCAGAAATGGAACCACCATTCCGGCGACCGACACGGCCACGGCACTCTTCCACTGTGACCGGACGATGTCGATCCGGAATTCCATGCCGACCACGAACATGTACAAAGCCAGCCCGAGCTGGGCCGCCGGAAACAGATAACTCTGCGTGTCGCGCGCAGTCTTATCCCACGGAAACAGCCACGCATGGATTTCCGGCCAGAACAGACCCAGCAGAGATGGTCCGAGGCAGACCCCGGCAACCATTTCGGCGACAACCTGCGGCTGACCGAATCGCACGGCAATGATTCCGACGATCCGGCATGTCAGGAGAATCACGGCGATCTGCAGAAAGAACTGTACGGCCAGTTCGACGTTGGTCATATGATGAGGTGTTCCAAAACGAGATTCAGATGTGAGGGCAGCCACTGGACGGTTGTGGCCACGCCATGACCGAGAAGGCATGTTTCAATTGGTCGCCCTGTCAACGACAACTTACCGCTGGGCGTGTAATCGACCAGCACATTCCTGCCGTCGGCGTGGCAGCGAGTTCCTGCCTTCCAGCGGACGCACAGGTCTCGAACCCGTTTCGGCGAAATCAGCTGCGTGTCCAGTCCGTGGACAGGATCCGGCAGATTCGCTTCCAGCAGCGCTGAGAGCCTTTGATTCGCACTCCGCGACGGCATTGAAGACACGTCTGTTCCGGCGATTGCGAAAGCTTGTACCCAATCTCCCCACATCGCATTGATCGTGTCGTTCAGTGAATGGGGCGGAAACATGGGCTTCGCCATAAATGGCCGCGAAGGATCAAATGGCCGGTGAAACGAAACATGCACTAATCCCGCACAACCGGAGGTATCCCAACCGTAGCGGACGGGCGTTTCGAATCCCGCAATGAGCACGGACTTTGCCAGCGGGTGCGGCGAGTCTGAAGATTTCAATGCCTCGCGAACAGCGTTCCAGTGAGCCCCGGATTGCCAGCCTGCGGCTTCAAAGAACTGAGCGACCGCAGCGGTGTCGTTCGCCAGCAGATTTGTCATCAGCGCGAGTGCATTCCCGGCATGCGAGTGTCCCCACAGGAGGACTCGCTGATCGTCGGGCAGACGTCGTCTCAGGAGCACGTCGATCAGCCGCACCGCGAGATCTGCTCGAGCCAGGTGATGGTTCTGACTGGACCACGTCGGTTCCAGCAATTCGACCTGCGGATCATCACCGACAAGCGACTGAAACTTATCCCGAAACGCCGTCGTGTAATTTCCGACATCGCCGGCAACGGATGAAGTGAGCAGTCGAGTTCTCTCCAGCAGTGCCGCGGCCATTTTCTCCATCGTGTGGCTCAGTACCGGAACTCCCTGACCGACAGTCTTCAGCACATCGGCGAACCCAATCGGATCGTCACCCATGAACGTCCCATGAACCAGCACCACGCGCCCGATGCGCAGCGATGTGTGAAGCGACGCGAACTCACCGGCAGTTCCTTCAAACGATTCCAGAGTCCGGAGGACCGGAGGCGCAGCGGGGACGGTGGGATACAGCTGATGCTGAAAGCAGTTGTTGATTGGCATTGGATGGTGGTAATCTGAACTCGACGTTCCGATGCTCGACCCCAACGGTCCTGGAGACTGTCGTTCTGAACGCAGGGTAGGCTTCAGCCTGCCGACATAATCCCGAATGGTTCCTGTTCACGATGAAAGCGGCAGGCTGAAGCCTACCCTACGACGATGAATCTCAGTTGGCTCAAGAATGGCAGGATTATGCGGGCAGAACGATGTGGTTGGATTCTCGCATCGATTACTGCATGTGCTCATCATTCTGCCGACCATCGTTCTGCCATCCCTGATTCCATGTCCCGAAGTAGTCCTGAATTACCGCCACCGATTGACGGCATTAGAG
>JANNGQ010000686.1:0-4911 GCA_031403975.1 Planctomycetota bacterium | reverse complement strand
ATTGATTCGGGCGATTCCTCTTTTGAATGTTTTGACGTGACAATGTCTGGATCGCCGGATCCCCGACGAAGCGACCCAAACATCTCTACCCAAAAATTCAAAGTTGGCGCCACACTAGCGCTTTGATGCGCAGGATCGAGTTACTCGAAAGAACATACCCACACTAACCCGCAGCGTCAGCGAGGCCGCCTCGCTGGGGCGCTGGCGCGTTTTGAAGTTGCGCATTTCGCCAGGGCTGGAAGCCCGGCACATCGTCAGCCGGTGGCGTGAGCCACCGGAATTCGGAAAACACAGCGATTCAGGCCTGAAGGGCCGATACAATCGCCAATGTGCCGGCCCTTCAGGCCTTGGGTTTTTGATACTCGAATACCGGTGGCTTACGCCACCGGCATAGGATATTTCGGCCCTCCGGGCCTGAAACGCGCAACTTCAAAAAGCGTCAGCGAGGCCGCCTCGCTGAGGCGCTGGCGCGTCGAGTTGGTAAATCCTTTACTGCCGCTCGCCTGAACAAACGAATCACGCCCGAACCGGCCTTTTCATGGGCAGATGCAACGCGAAATCAACTCTCCGCAGAGCGACGTCCAAAACCACAAGAATTGCGGCCAGAGTCAGCAGCCAGGGCCCGAGCGGAGTCGGTCGAGTCGTCGATTCACCGTGGCGTTCGAAGAGCTGTGACGGCTCGGGATTGAATGATCCTCCTGAGACATTTGCGACTTCCTTCAGCAGCGCTGTGTTGGTGGGTTGAATTCGGAGTTCATCGCTGTATCCAACCATCAGGCCTCGCCACTGGCGATACAGCACCTGGCCGTCCTGCCGCAGTGTGATCTCGATGTGATAGGATCCGGGAATCGGCGTCATCAAGTCAGTGGAGTACCGTCCCGGTGCCGTCTGCCGCATCGGCGATTTGTCGCGTCGAAGCTGCGGATTAATGACGGTCAATTCCACTTCGGAGTTGTTCAGAAACTGCCCGATCTCACTGACCGCGTCGACGGCGATGTCTGTGTGTTTTCCTTCGCGATTCACTGTGACCTGGATTCCCTTCGCGTCGCTCTTCCGCATCAATTGCCGAACAACCTGAGTCCAGAATTTTCCGTAGCCTGGCCACGTCAGCCATTCTGCTGCCCAGCGACTCTTGGCGTCCGAGGTAAATGCAGCTGTCATCCCCAGTCCGTACCTCCACCAGGCGAGCAGCGGATCGCCTTTTTCAGTTGCAAGGATCACTTCGCAGGTCGGCTTGGGGCGTGTCATGACATAGCCCAGCAGGAACGGAGCAGCTTCCAGATCAATCTCCGCAAGTGCATGAGTCGCCCGGACCACCTGGGGAACAAACGGCTGTTCGTCGATGGCCGATTTGCTGGCGGTCACCGTTTCCCTGGCAAATATCTGCGGCACCTGAGCCGGGTCTTCGGTGAGATAATACCTCCCCCTGCCGACTCGCGCGATCGACTCCAGCAATTGAGTATCTGTTGATCCGTCGCCTCCGACGGCGACAGTAGAAACCGTCATCTTCGCCGAAACCATCTGCTGCGCCAGACCTTCAAAATCTCCCGGGGAAGAGACGCCGTCGGTCAGCACTACGACGTGTTTCAGTTTTGTCGAAGTGGAGTTGAGGATTTCGTACGCCATCTCCATCGCCGGGTACATTGTTGTTCCGCCGCCAGCTTCGATGCGGGCGATCTCATCCGCGATCTTGCCCTTATTGCCGGCCGACTGCATCTCACTGATGACATAGGTATCGCCGTCGAACGCCAGCACCGCCATCTGATCGCGATTGCCCAGAAGTTCCACGGCGGACCTCGCTGCGGACTTGGCCATTTCAATCTTGTCGCCGTCCATCGATCCGGATTTATCAATGATCAGTACCATGCCCAGCGATGGTTTCTCCTTTTCTTTTTCGAAGTCACTGCGAACGGGCAGAATCTCTTCCAGAGTGCTTTTGTAATAACCGCCCAGCCCGAACGACTGCTCGCCGCCCAGCATCATGAAGCCGCCGCCTAGTTCCTGAACCCAGGTGCGGGTGATTTCCATCTGCTGCTGAGTCAGTGCCGTGGCCGGTACGTTGGACAGAACCAGCAGTTCATAATTCTGCAGTGCCGCAAGGGAATCCGGCATTCCCTGCGGCGGACGGACGTCGACCTGAATGCCCTCGTCCTTCAGTGCGTACGCCAGATCCTGAATGAGGTTAGGATCGCTCTCAATGATCAGCACACGCGGCTTGCCGGCAGAATAGACCAGTCCGGCGTCGGCGTTGTTGTCGAGCAATGTGTCCTGCTTCAGCCCCGATAATCGGACTTTGAGCACTGCCATCCGGTCGCCGTCAATCGACTGTTGAAACCGAAAACGGTTCTCTCCGGTCTTGAGGGCTCGAGTCTCGCTGATGACTTTGTGATCGCCCCGAAACACTTCGATCAGACCTTCGTCGTCGTGATTCGAATGCACGCTCACGTCGACAAAGAACGGCTCCCCTTCGCGGACTTCTGCCGGAACGCGGACCTCGGACACCTGCACTTCCGGCTCTGAACGAGCAGGCAGCGGGATTGTTGACACAGGAACGCGGCTTCGCGATGCCGCGGCCAGCGCATTGCCGTCCGTCTGATTGCCGTCCGTGAGCAGCACAATATGCGGCACATAACCAGGCGGCATAGATCCCGCAGCCGCCTCAATCGCTGCCGCCAGATTCGTCCCGTCGCGTTTCGCAGCGTCGTCCGCCGTAGCCTGGGCCCCTCTGGCCCGAGCTTGCTCCACTGGATCCTTCGCTTTCCCCTTTATCGACGAGCGCAGATCAGATGTCACCGGTTCCTCCTGAACACTTTCGACAGTCGAAGCAAACGGCAGGTAGGCGACTCGATGACGGCCCTTCTCGTCGGCTGCCCGCTTCAGGTACTCGTCGGCTGCCTTCTCAGCATTCTCGCCGATGCTCTGACTCTGATCGACAACGAAAATGACAAATCGATCAGTCGTCCGATGCAGCCAGGTGAATCCCGCCAGCGCCAGCACAAGCAGCAGCGCAATCGACGAGCGAGTCACCAGGGAGACCACGCGCTGAGGTTTTGGAAAATCGCTCAGACTGCGCACAAACCAGAATCCCAGCACGGTCATGACCGGCAAGATCATGATCATCAGAATCGGGCGAGTGAATTCGAATGGAAACATAGCAAGGATCTTGCAAGCACTACAGTTGGCCCGCCGCTCCGCCGGCGGGAATTCTGCCGTACGGCGTTGCCGAATAAGAACAATCCCAGCCGACGGAGCGGCTGGTCAACAGTAAACTCCTGCCGACGGAGGGGCTGGTCCACAGTCGTTACGAAATGAATCTCCGTTGATACAGGAACCACTCCACGGAAGTCAGCACACATGCCACGATGATGAGATAGAACCAAAACGGACGACTGAACCAACCGGGAGATGTGACCTTCGTCCGAGGAGAATCCGACAAATCTTTCAGTGGCCGAAGGTCGGTCTCGCGTTCACTGGCGAGATTGACGGCCACTTCGGTGTGAGCTGGTGACTCAGCAGATTCAGCGGTTGACACAAGAGATGTCGGCTCACTCACGGACCAGATTCCGACTTCATTCAGCGGCCCGATAATTCTCGAATTCGACTGTCCGTCAGCGGGACCCGAGACGTCCGAATCGACCGCTGAACCGCCGTCGGCAGCGTGAGTGATCAAGGGTGATACGATCCCTGATGGCGACTTGAGTACAAGATTCCGTCCTGCGGTCCCGGTTGAATGCGCGTTTCGGACGACCGGTTCCGTCGCGGACAATTCGGCCGTCACCGGCCACTCAATGGTCACTGCCTTCATCGAACCAGTGGTCAGCGATTCCTGCAGCTCCCCTGTCTGACCGGCAAACCAGCCGAGCGAATTCGCCACCATGATTGGAAACGCTGTTCGAAAGGCGAGGTCGCTGCGATCGAGATTGACGCTCAGCACCAGACACTTGCCGTTGACTCGTTTGACATCGGCGTAAACAGTTTCCCCGGAGATTGTCTTCGCCAGCGAATGCGGAGGCATCTTGAACTGCAGTTGCCTGGCTTCCGGCATCAGTACGTTATCCAGACGGATATGGTTCATCAGCGGCGATGTCGTGTCCTGCTCCGTCACGAGGCAATTCTCCAGAGTCGCCCCCTGATCCCACAGATCGCAACTTCCGAACGGATCGACAACAAACACATTTCCAGGTGGTATTGTGGACGGTACGTTGCCATGCAGCACGATGATGGAATCCGTCGGCCACTGTTCAGCGGCCGGAAAATCCCTGCGAACGGTGACTTCAACCAGTGGATTCGCTTCAAATACTCTTTGCAGAAACAGATTTCCGGCAGACACAATGAGTACTCGCTGAGTCCTCCGCGATGACAACAGCGCCCAGGCAGTATTGTCAGTGATCAACTGATCGAGTTCGCCGGAATCAGTCTCATTTGTCCCATCACTTTCGCGAATGCTTGTCAGCACAGCCCGCAGAGGCCCGCCTTCCAGCGACGTTTTCTCCATTGAACGGGTCCACAGTTCTTCGGGTTTCAGATTCAGCGGAATCACATCGACCGGGATGTCGTTCAGAGTCAGTTCAAGCCGACACGCCACTGAAGCTGCCGAGGCATTTTTCACCGAAGCCAGGATTTCATAACCAAGCGGGTCGATCAGACTTCTGCGAACCTGCAGCTGCGTGATCCCGACATTTGCAGCATCGGATGAAAACAGACGGAATTCAACCGGGGCTTCTGCCACGGACGACGTTTCTTCAGAAGCCCGGCTTTTGCCAAAATCCGGGCTTCTCGCCCCAGCCCCGCCTTCAGCCTCTTCCCCTGTTTTCGAAACCAGCTTCTGCTCAACGCAGCCGTCGGTCATCACGATCACCTGGCCGTGAGGATGATCGCCGATCAGTTTCTGGCCAAGCTCGATCGCACTTC
>JANNGQ010000685.1:0-3046 GCA_031403975.1 Planctomycetota bacterium | reverse complement strand
CGAGCGTCCCGGGAGATTGTCACGGCGAGATCGCCTCGCCGAAGCCACGCACGGGGACCGGCCGGGAACTGACCAGTTTGAGTTTGTCCTTGCCAGCCGTCACATGACTTTACGCTGCGACGGCAACAGTGCGGGACATGTGGCCTTCGGTGGTCCGATCCTCTATGCGCACGAAGGTGAGGACCTGTACGAAAAGCCCGATCATCCAAGCAACGTCTTCTGGCACCAGGCGCTCGCGGCCAACAAGCTGTATGACATGTTCGATGGCAGGCAGCGCAAGCAGGCGCTTGTGATTGCGGGTATGCCGTCAGAGGAACTGGTCGGTTTTCGCGGACCGAACGGCAAGTTCGACGGAATCGCGGTCACCGATTTTTCGCCGGACCAGAAGGAGCATCTGCAGTCCGTATTACAGCTGCTGCTGGAACCTTTCCGTCGATCTGACCAGGAACAGGTGACACGCTGCCTGAAAGTCCAGGGTGGTCTGGATACCTGCCGACTCGCATTCTACAAGGAAGGCGATCTTGGCGGCGATGGCCTCTGGGACAACTGGCGACTCGAAGGTCCCTCGTTCGTGTGGTACTTCCGCGGCAAGCCTCATGTGCATGTCTGGGTCAATGTGGCCGACACACCGGACATCGAACTCAATTCGTATCAGGATTCGGTCGGAGTGTGACGGATTGTCCTGACATTCCTCCTGTTAGAGGAAATCGGATAGTGACAAAACCAAAAACAAATGGCGACGCCCCGAAGTCAAGCCCCCTCATCCGGCCTTCGGCCACCTTCTCCCCCGATCTCGGGGGAGAAGGGACTTGGATTTAGCTCAATCCTCGTGTTAGATTGGCAACGTACAGCGGTTTCAAGGCACAGTGTGAGCCCCGGGATGCTGAATCGAATCTTTGGTACGGACAGTCGCTTTTGCGATGGCATTACCCGGCGGCGCGTGCTGAACGTGGGGGCCACTCGCCTGCTGGGCGGACTTACTTTGCCCGCTTTGCTGCAGCTGCAGGCTCAGGCAGCTGCGGTTCGTCCCGCGACAGCAAAGGCGTGCATCTTTTTTATGCTGGAGGGCGGACCCAGTCACATCGACATGTGGGACCTGAAACCCGAGGCACCCAAAGAGATTCGCGGACTGTTCAACCCGATTTCGACGAACGTTCCGGGGACTCAGATCAGTGAAATCCTGCCATTATGTTCCAAAGTCGCCGATAGGTTCACGATCCTCAGGTCTCACAGCCACAACGACAACGCACATCAGACGGGACGGCACTGGCTGCTGACCGGATATCCCCCCGGTTTTGCTGACGGCCAGGCGAAGGGAGTTCCGTTCAATGAACTCTATCCGTCGATCGGGTCAATCGTGAGTCGAGAACTTGGACCGGGAGGCGACGTGCCGCCCTATGTCGAGATTCCGAATGCTCTGGGACCGGGGGGACCGGGATTCTATGGTGCGAAGTACGCTCCGTTCACAATCGAAAACGATCCTGCGCAGCCGGACTTCAAGGTCCGCGATCTTGATGTTCCCGACTCTGTCACCGGTGATCGATTCTCCCGAAGACAACAGCTGTTGGCGGAGACAGAACAGCTGGGCGCGGGTCCGTCAGCCACTGGTCGGGCCGTGATGCTCAAATCATACTACGAGCAGGCGATGAAACTCGTCACATCCACTCAGGCTCGTCAGGCATTTGACATCCACTCGGAACCCGCAGAGATGCGCGAGAGGTATGGCTATTCGTCGATCGGGCAGTGCGCTCTGCTGGCGCGGCGGCTTGTCGGAGCCGGTTGCCGTTTTATCGGGATCGAACACGGAAGCTGGGATACTCATTTCGACAATTTCACCAGTCACAGCAAAGCCTTGGTTCCTCCCACAGATCGGGCTTTCAGCGCACTCGTCACGGATCTGGATGAGCGCGGCATGCTCGATGAGACTCTGGTGATCATGATGGGTGAAATGGGGCGCACACCGCGGATCAACAATGACGCGGGTCGGGACCATTGGTCGCAATGTCAGACGGTGATCCTTGCGGGCGGCGGAATCAGGCGCGGGGCGGTGATTGGTGCCAGCGATGCGACGGCCAGTTTCCCCACGACGCATCCTTATGGTATTCAGGATCTGCTCCGAACGGTCTTCCATCTGATGGGAGTTGACGCCGACAAGGTTTATCATACGCCGTTGGGTCGACCGGTCCCGATCGTCAGCGGCGGAAGGCGCATCGAGGAAGTCCTGGCGTGAATAGTGTAGCCATCACGCTCCGTCGTGATGAGCCTCGGTCTCAGTCATTCCGAAACGACCAGATCTCCACCGTCCATAAGTCAGATCAGGGCTCATCACGCGGAGCGTGATGGCTACGTTGATGACCGGTTGCAGGGATTCAGAATATGGGCAGTCGCGGCCAGTTTCAAATTGGAGCCATGCTCATACTGAGTTCGCTGTACTTTCAAACGGCGTCAGCACAATCGCAGAAGGCTCCGGGGCTGGGCTATGTCTATCCGCCGACCGTTCGGGCGGGTGAGGCGACTGCCGTGCAGTTCGGCGGTTTTGATTTCACGATCGACATGCAGTGGTTTGTCCACGACGAACATGTCCGTCTGCCCACGCATGGACCTCCGGGTGATTATCATCTTCCGCCGCCGCCGTATTGGTCTGGTCCGCGCACCAGCACTGCGGCACTGCCGATTCCTCGCGAAGTCGCCGGACAACTTGAAGTTGCTGCAGACGCGCCGGAGGGACTTGTCCGCTGGCAGGTGGCAAATGCCAGCGGAGCTTCCGAGACCGCTGTTGTGTATGTCAGCCGGGGACCGGAAATCGTCGAGTCCCGCTCGCGCGATTTTCCGCAGCAATTGCCGGCCCTGCCCGTGGGAGTCTCCGGACGCCTGAGTCGACTGACCGAAGTTGATCGCTATCAATTCGTCGCGGAACGTGACGGAATGATCTCGGTTGAATTGATGGCCCGGCGGTTGGGAGCGAATATCAACGGAGTCCTGCGAGTGCATGACGCGACAGGGCAGATTCTGGCCGACTTCGCAGATACTCTGGGCCTCGACGGAA
>JANNGQ010000684.1:0-4374 GCA_031403975.1 Planctomycetota bacterium | reverse complement strand
AAGATTGAATCGCTCAGCATGCCGGTGCTGTCGGAGAATGAGTCTTCCTCGATCTGCATGGAACGCAGGATACTCAAGTAGACGTTCGACAGCGGTGTGTCCGATTTGCGCCAGTGAGTGCCGTGTTTCAGGCCCATGCTGGCTCCGCCAGCGATCAGGGTCGGGAGATTCGTCGGGTTGTGAGTCGTGCTGGCTCCGCTGCCGAACAGCACGATCGTGTTGTCCAGCACACTGCCGTTGACGTCTTTGTACTCCACCAACCGGGCCATAAAGTACGCCAATTGCTCGCTGAGAAACAGGTCGTACCTGGCGAAGTCCAGTTGGCCCTCTTTGTCCTCGGCGTGCGACAGGTTGTGGTGCGTCCGACCCAGGCCCAGCTTGATCGGGAACGTGTCGCTGATCCCCATACCGTCTTCGCGATTGAGCATGAAGGCGACCGAGCGGGTGATGTCCGCGTCGAACGCCAGCGCGATCAGGTCGAACATGTTGCGGTAGTACTCACGCGGCTCACCCTCGGACGTCGCGTCCAGGTTGAGGTGCGAGTAATTCTGCGTCTTCAATGGGATGTCAATCCACTTCTCCGAAGCGGTCAGCCGAGACTCGATTTCGTCCAGCGACGTGAGGTACTGGTCCATCTTTCCGCGGTCGGACTGGCCAAGCTGCTTGTTGAGGGACCTGGAGCTCTCAAGCACCGCGTCAACCAGCTTGATGCGCCGCTGGAGCTTCTCGCGCTGCGAAGTGAGCGACGCCCGATCGCCGCGAAACAGACGATCGAAGACTCGGCGCGGGTTATTCTCAGCGGGGATCGGCTTCCCTTCAAGATTGTAGGAGATCGTCCCTGTGCGCGACAAAAAGCCGACACCCGCATCGATCGACAACACGAGCGACGGCTGCCGGCAGAACTGTTTCGTGTGCAAAGCGACAATCTGATCGAGCGCCACCGAGTTGAACATGCCTGGCTTTGGATTGTGCAGCGGAGCCCCGGTCAACCACATGTCCGAGCAGAGATGCGGGTCGGCCTTCGTCCCGTTCGGATGCAGCAGGCCCCCCAGAAAGCTGAGCTGTTCGCGGAAAGGCCGCAGCGGCTCAGTGGATTTTCCGAACTCAAACGCGCGGCCCTCAACCTTCGGAAACCAGCTCCATTCGTCGATCTCGTGTTTCGGATTCGGCAACGACATGCCGTTCGCCGTGTACATCGCACAGAACCGCCGAGGTATTGTCGCGGCGACTTCCTTCCCCATCGCCTCCAGCAATGGCAGAGCCAGAGTAACTCCCGCCAGACCTTTGAGTACAGCACGACGATCGAGTTGAATGGGAGATGTCATGGAACACATCCGAGGAAGATGCTTGGTTCGTTTGGCGAGACGTTGCCGGTGCGAGTCTATTGCTCGTCCGACTCAACAAACGGGTTGATGATGCGAAGACCGCATACAGCCACACATTGCTATCCACAAAGCATTGGTCGGTCGCGACGGGATCACCGCTCATGAGCCTGCTCCCGACTGAGCGGCTGGAAGTCCGAGATGCGGATCGGTGACGCCAGCCATTGGTCCAAAATGGTCAACGATTGCTGGGAGTCTGGTTCCTCCGACGACAACGTGACACGGACGGAGTTGCCAAACAGTTCGCGATATTCAGCCGGAATCTCGATCGTCCCATTCCTGACGTCAGCCTTAAATTCAGCGGTGCGCATCGCTCAAAGCTCCTGAAACTCGGTCCTAAAAGCGGCGTGGTGAGGCCACATCAACGATGACAACGTCGCCTCGCTTCATTGGAATTGATCGTATACGGCCATTTCAGGCTCGTCCCAGCCGTTCCCTTCGGAGGAACGAGCGAGTGTCATCCTCATTTCGTCGTGAGTCCAGTCTTCGCCGAGGATCCTGGAGACTCGCTCAAAAAAATCAGAACGCACGACCACGCAATCGAGACCATCCACGGTCAATCGAACGTTACCTCCGCTGGCGAGGGCTGCAAGTTGTTCCAGAGTCAGCTCCATGCCCGCATCCTCACAAGAGGCGAATCAACCGGCAAGACCGAACGTGAATGCCTGTCCTTCAATTCTGCTTCAATTCTGGAATTCTACACAATGTCAATCATCACTTTGCATGCTCCAGGGGGCCATTGATGGGTCCGATGTACTCGGTGGCGACTACGATGTCGTCGAACCACACACGGCTCACATGATTTTCTGGTGCCTGCGTGATGTAGAGGTACACCCACAAGTAGTTGAGGTTCAGTTCTTTGGTCGTTCGCCAGCGAAAGCCCTCGAATGGCTGGCCGTCCGGAGGTGCCTGGAAGCGTTCGGGGCCGCCTGTCGTATCGTCCCAGCGGATGCTCTCGCCTCCTTCACCCGGATTGAATTTGTCGAAGATCCACTTGCCCATCGGGGAGCCCTTGCTGAGATGACTCACTGGCTTGCCGACGATCCAGAGGGCCATCTCGCCGTTGCGGTCGCCTACGTCGTTCATTCTGATCATGAGTTCGACGCAGATCCATCGGCCGAGCTCGACCTTCGGTTTCGATTCACCGAGGAAGCTGTTCCCCCAAGTCTGGCCTTTCGGCGGGCTGCCGCGCATTTCAGTCCAGTAGGCGTAATAGTCCCAGACCCAGTTCTTGCCGAATGGCTCAACACCGACGGTAAATGTCTTGTCGCCGGCAGGTCGCTCACCGGCACCGCCCTGGGGCCACGGCGTGGCCGGGTTGTATCCGCCCATGTTCGTTCCGAAGTGATGGATCGGGGCACAGTCCGGATCAAACTTGACATAAAAGCGGGCGTACAGTTTTTCGTAGCCAGGCTGCAGCCGCCGATAGAGAGCCCCTCCGGTCCCCTGGCCGCCGGCATGCGCCATGAGTAACGAACGACTCCCGCCGCTGGCTGCCGGCACGTCATCAGAAAAGGACATGATGTCCCCGCCGCTCACGTTCTCCCAGCGTTTCGTCATCTCTTCGAGCGACTGCTCCTCGAAGTTCGAGACGAAGATCACGCGAGGATCTTTTTCAATGCCTGCGTCTTTACGAAACAGATCGGCGATGCCGGTATCCTTCGGCGGCGCGTCGTTTGGCGGAGCGTCGTTCTTTTCCTCGTCTGCATTCGGTCCAGTCGCATCGCTCGATTCTGGCTCAGCCTGAAGGCGCAGCGCGTCAATACGCTCCCCCGCGACGCGATCGATCCATGTGGCCGGGTACTCCAAACGCAGCTTCTCAAAGGCATCAATGGCCTCGTCAGTCTTGCCTGCGGCGGCCAGCGCGGCGGCAGCCTTGAATTCACCTTCGCCGACGGTAAACGCTTTCTCGAAAATCCGAGAAGCCTCTTCGGGAGAGATCGTGGCGGCAATTCGGTTCAGCACGGGCGGGTGCGGATCGGTGAGGATGCCGTAGGCCGCCGGGTTGCGTTCGCGGAACAGCCGGGCTCGCATGTCCTGCTGATGGTTAAAAGCATCGCCCCCTTCGCGTCCGCCGAACGGGTCGATATCGGCGATGACAATCTCGTCCGGCTCTTTGCCCTCGGCCAGAATCCTGCCTTGCGGCGAGATGATCATCGAGCCGCCCCCGCGCCAGGAGACGACCAGGTAAACGAAGTTGTCCACGGCCCGCGTCCGAAACGCGGCCCGACTGATGTCATCGTCTCCGATGGCGGCCCCGCCGAGCGTCGGGACAAACACGATGTCCGCGCCGCCCAGTGCCAGGCACCGTACCGATTCGGGAAAGACCATGTCGTAGCAGATCAACATGCCGACTCCGCCCAGATCGGTGGTCGGAAATACGGGAAACGTCTCGCCGCGTTTCCTCGCCTCGGCAATGGTCGGCTGCACCTTGTTGTATCGGCCGATCTCCTTCCCGTCGCGACCAAGGAAAAATGCCGTGTTCCGCAGTGCGCCGTCGGATTCAAGCGTTTCGCTGCAGCAGACCAGATACATCCGATGGCTGGCCGCAGCGTCACCGAATCGCTCGAGCATACGCCGCACGGCCTCGGGCAGTACTTCCTTCAGGCTGTCGTGGTTTGCGGCTTCCCATCTGCCCAGACCCAGAGTGTCCTCCGGAAACGCCACGACATCGCAGCCCGCTTCGCCGGCCTTGTGAATAAGTTTCACAAGTTCGTCGATGGAGCTATCCACGCCGGCCAGTGCAGCCGCCGGATCAAGCTGGTATTCGATTGTGCGGTTCCTGGGTTGCGCGCTCCCCACGCGAATCGTCTTGGCCGTCGAAGCAGGACTGGCGGCACTCTCCAGTAACGGTTCACACGCCAGTGCGAGAGCAGTCGCCGCCCAACTACTCGCCGCAATCGAAATGAACTGGTCCGTGCCGTGGGGGAAACCACTCTCGAAGTATTCCTGAAACGGCTTACTCCGCGAGCGCACATGCCATGTACCGTCC
>JANNGQ010000683.1:0-2902 GCA_031403975.1 Planctomycetota bacterium | reverse complement strand
CAAACATTCGCTGCACATCCGCTTCACAGCCTGCATCGGCGGAGATTGCCAGTAGCCGCTCTTCCGGCACATTCAGACGAACCCGAGCGCTTTCGAGTGTGTCAGGCTGACGCGCACAGATGGCAACTGAACATCCGCTCTCAAGCAGTGCCTGTGCAATTCCGAATCCGATACCTCGGCTGGCACCGGTGATAATCGCCGTTTTTCCGGACAAATCGTTCATCGACATCCCTCCTTGAAAATGTCGAAAGCTGATGTTTGGAAATTCATCGAGTCTGGCAACAAAGAAATATCACTACGAACGAACGACTCGTATTTGATGTGTGAAGGAACTGAAGATCAATAAACGGAAAGCATGACGGCTTTCCGCGTTAAGCTCAAACGGGCGACTGCGGTCTGTCGATCGGACAGTTGCCGAACTACTCCTCAATTGCCTGTTGAAAAGGTTGAATGCCTTTTCATCACGCTCCTATCTGAACAGGTGCTCTTGTGAATGCTGTGTCTCTGAAAAATGCCGGTTGTATCGATCGGCGAGAGTTCTGGTCTGCCAAAGACGCTGTTGACCGCGACAGTCTTGTGGAACGCTATGGTCGCGTGGCGATGGTTGAAGCGGTGCTTTCCATTCGCGACCGTCAGCAGCGAATGACACGTCGTATGGTTGTGGCCAGCCTCGTACTGACCGGTACGGCTGTCATCGTGGCCGGGCTTTCCGGCTGGTTGTGACGGCGAAGGAAAAATCAACGCGCTTCCGCTCCAAGGTTATGATCATCGATTTTCTTGTGAAGTGTGTTGCGATTGATACCCAGTCGAGTGGCCGTCCGGGTCTGGACTCCCTGGCTTTGGCGAAGAACCTGCAGAATCAGCTCCTTCTCGACGGTGTTGATCACTTCGTTGTAAACGTCCGTGCTCTCTTCTCCCGACTGAGCCAGGCGGCGACTCACAAGATCCGCGCAGAGTGAGTCCAGATCTTCTGACGATCTGCGACCGATGCGCACCGGAGCAAGACCGCGCACATGTGGTGGCAGGAGATCGGCGCTGATTTCTGCGCCGGTGGAAAGAACCAGCGCGCGTTCAATGTAGTTCTGCAGTTCACGTACGTTGCCAGGCCAGGCCAGTCGTATTGCTGCATGAACCGCAGCGCATCACTGGTGATCCGTGGCGCGGGAAAGCCGTTTGCCAGTGCGTAACGCTTCATGAAGAACGTGACCAGATCCGAAATATCATCACCGCGTTCTCGCAGCGCCGGCAGATAAATGGGGATCACATTGAGCCTGTAAAACAGATCCTCGCGGAACCGGCCCGCGGAGATTTCATCAGGCAGATCCACATTCGTTGCCGCGATGACCCGTACATCCACACGGATTGTTCGTGTGTCTCCTACCCGTTCGAACTCATGTTCCTGCAGGACTCGCAGCAGCTTGACCTGCAACTGGTAACTGACGCTGTTGATCTCATCCAGGAAGATCGAACCGCCGTGAGCTGCTTCGAATCTCCCGGTGCGATTTTCAATCGCGCTTGTAAAAGCGCCTTTGGCGTGCCCGAATAACTCGCTCTCCAGCAGACTCTCTGACAGAGCTCCGCAATTCACACGAATGAACGGTCCGGTGGCCCTCGGACTCAACTCATGCACAGCGCGTGCGATGAGTTCTTTGCCGGTCCCCGTTTCGCCGGTCAGGAGGACCGTCGCAGACGTCGGCGCGACTTTGCGCGTCATTCGGTAAACGTCCTGCATTGGCGGACTGGTGCCGATCAGTCCGCTGATTGATGAAGGTTCCGTTTCGAGTTTGCTCATGTCACAGAATCGTGTGGAGACAGAATCAGGCGCTTGACGCACAAATCACAGGCATCAATACCGGAAGTGTGCACGACCTGCGCACAGAATTTAACGGCGGTTGACCAGGAAATGGTCATTTCTTGGGATTCTGTTCGCCAAATCACGTCGCGGCTCGAAAAGCTGCACAGTTTGTGATCGATAAGGCCGCATATCAGCCTCATTTTTGGGCCATTGGCGGTTCAGGGTCGACAGCATGGGAAGTTGCCACCTTTCGATCTTCAGTTCGACACGGGCTGCGCGGCGGCGGATTCCGGCATCGGACAGACTTCAATCGATCGAAGATCCAGATCCGTCTTCGAATCGTGTGCCTGCAGACTCAAATGCCCGGGCTCCAGGCGGCGACCCTCGCGAGGGTTATCGTTGGGCGCGCGCGTGTCCTGCCAGTTGACGACCTGGTAACCGTTGACCCAGGATGCAAAGCGATTCCCCTGAGCGATCAGCACGGCGGTCAGGAACTCACGATCATTGGCGACAACGTATCGGGCCGGAACACGGCGGAAAATCGCTCCGGTACCGGAATCCACTGGTTTGTGTCTGTCACCATCCTGGAATCCATTGTGAAGCTGCATCTCATAGCCGTGCGACGGAGCTTTCTCAGTGCCTGCTTTTGCCCGAAAGAAGACTCCGCTGTTGAGTCCATCGCCGTTGATTCGCGCTTCGACCTTCATTGCAAAATCACCGAACGTCTCTGTCGTTTCGAGAAACCCGGGACCGTTCGAAATGTGGAGCAGACGTTCGACCACGGTGAACGTGCTCTTCGATCCCGGGACAACGCGCCAGCCGGTCGTGTCCGTACCGTTAAACAGCGGGCGGAGGCTCAGCGGCCGAATCAGGACGTTGCGGTAAGCTGCCCTCCCCTGATTCCTCTGCAGACCCAATCGACCGGTCAGACGGACAGCATCTGACGTATCTGTGAAATCAACGATCGGCTGTTCATCCAGCCAGACCTGAATGCGAGGACCTTCGCAGAGAACGCGGAAATCGTGCCAGGCTCCTTCGACCGCGGGAACATTTTCGGCGACGTACCTCCCGACCAGGCTGCCTGATTTGTGAGTCTCATGGCTGTCA
>JANNGQ010000682.1:0-3261 GCA_031403975.1 Planctomycetota bacterium | reverse complement strand
CAAGACCCAGGCCTGTTCCGCCCGAAGTCTCCGGATTGGTTTCTCCCTTGTTGAAGACTTTTTCCGATAAGCTCTGCGGGGATTCCCGCTCCGTTGTCGCTGACCCAGCACTCAATGGCGTCTTCCCCGGGAAGTTCCCCTGCTCCGATGATAATCTCACCGCGTGGCGCGTACCTGATGGCGTTGGCGATCAAGTTCTGAAAGATTCGCTTCAATAAACTGGCGTCTGCATAGACGACCAGGTCGTCGGCGACTTTGTTGATCAGTTGAGTGCTGGCGGTCCCAGCCACGGGGTGAAGATCGTGAATGAGAGCCTCAACCAGCGGCCACAAATCAAACGCGCGCCGCTGCAGCTTGACGCCGATTTCTGTCTGGAGATTGGTGCTTTCCTCAATCACCTTGCTGACCAGCACTTCGAGGTGCTGCACGTTGCGCCGCAATGCATTCAACATTTGGGCCGTTTCGGCGCTGGTTTGGCGATCCGGGAGCGTCAACTCCAGGACCCGCGCCGCCAGGGAAATGGCATTCAAAGGGGTTCGGAGATCGTGCGCCACAAATGTGAGATATTCCTCGCGGCGCTGCTGCAATTCCAGGGCTCGTTGAGTCGCATAGGACTGCACGGCCAACCCGATCGCGCCGTCCAGGACGCGGTTGACAATGCGGAAAGGCAACCCATGCATGGTCAAACCGTGACCGTCGGCAAGATCGTGGATACAGCCGCGCAGGATGTTGTATTCCGCTACGACCTCCTCAATATCGAATCCGTCCTGGACTCGCTGGAGACCATGAGCCGGGGGGCTGCCTTCGCAGAGCGCTTCCGGGATCGTCTGGTCAGACCGTGATTGGAGTGCCGCAGCCAACTCGTCAAGCAGTTCCGGGATATGATCGTTGAGCGTCGGGATGTCCAGCTGCCGCGCTGAAGGGGAGTTCCCGCACCTGTTGCCGCCACCGCGCGAGTAATGTGTGGCGTTCCTGTTTGACGAGCGCTGCCAGTTTGTCCAGATCAGTGACGTTCATCCCGCCTCCAGGGTCACGCAGCAAATGAAAGGTGCAGTGTACCAGAAAGGAGGCACAGAAGAATTGTCAGGAGAAGTCAGCGATCAAACCATGCCCGCCGCATCGGTCGTCGCCCGCAAGTTCTTGACCTGCAAGCGTCAGAGATTAAAACTGCTAGGATGACATGTGCGACAGTGCCAAATCGACCGACAGGAATGCGAGGAAGAAATGAATCGATTGTGGTTGTTCTTCGTGGCCGTAATGGTGGTGTCGTTTGTCGTCCTTGGCTGGATCGGGACTCGCATTTATCAGGAAGCCGCTCCCATCCCGGTCAAGGTCGTAACGGCTGACGGTCAAATCATCATCGACACTGATGAAATCTCAGCCGGGCAGAATGTCTGGCAGTCGCTCGGCGGCATGGAAGTCGGATCGATCTGGGGGCATGGCAGCTATGTAGCTCCCGACTGGACGGCCGACTGGCTGCATCGGGAAGCAGTTTTTATCCTCGACCGCTGGGCCACCGCCGATTTTGGCGCGGCGTTCGCGGGGCTCAATGAAGAACAACAAGCGCAATTGACCGCACGACTGACCAAGTCGCTGCGAACGAACACGTTTGACTCCGCCACAGGCGCGATCACGATCGACGCAGTACGGGCGGAAGCGTTTCGAGCGAATGTCGCTCATTACTCTCAGGTGTTTTCTGCAGGGAATCCGGATTATGCCATTCCCGCCGGAGCCGTGACCGACACAGCTCGCTTGCACAGGCTGTCCGCATTTTTCTTTTGGACTTCGTGGGCGGCATCCACAAACCGTCCGAACGACTACGTCACCTACACGAACAACTGGCCGCACGAACCGCTCATCAACAACCGCCCGACGGGCGAAAGCATCGTCTGGACGGGCGTGAGCATCATCATGCTGCTGGCCGGCATCTCGGCGATGGCCTGGTGGTATGCCTCGAAGAAAAGCGGAGAACCTGAACCATCGCCACCGGAGGTTGATCCGCTTGGACGCTGGGAAGCCACACCGTCGCAGAAAGCGACGCTCAAGTATTTCTGGCTCGTGTCGGCGATGATTCTCGTGCAGATGCTGTTGGGCGTGGTGACGGCACATTACGGCGTGGAAGGGGACGGGTTCTACGGATTTGCGCTCTCTGAATGGTTGCCGTACAGTGTGACTCGCACCTGGCATATTCAGTTGGGACTGTTCTGGATCGCCACTGCCTGGCTGGCTGCGGGATTGTTCATTGGCCCGCTCGTGAGCGAGGGGGAACCAAAGGGACAACGACTCGGCGTCAACGTGCTGTTCGGAGCGCTGCTGCTGGTCGTCGTCGGCTCGCTGTCCGGAGAATGGCTCAGCATCCAGAACAAGATGACCGACACCGTGTCGTTCTACTTCGGGCATCAGGGATACGAATACGTGGATTTGGGGCGAGTCTGGCAGATCGCCTTGATGGTTGGGCTGCTGCTCTGGTTGTTCCTGATGATTCGAGTCCTGCTTCCTGCATTGCGCAAGAAAGGCGAACAGAAGCAGCTCGTGGCATTGCTCGCCGTTTCGACTGCCGCCATTGCGCTTTTTTATGGAGCCGGGCTGACATGGGGACAGCACACGCACTTATCGATCGTCGAATACTGGCGTTGGTGGGTAGTTCACCTATGGGTCGAAGGATTCTTTGAAGTCTTCGCCACGACCGTCATCGCGTTCGTCTTCATGCGTCTGAATTTGATTCGACCGGGCATCGCAGCAGCAGCGGCCTTGCTCTCAGCGACCATCTTCCTTTCGGGAGGAATCATCGGCACATGCCACCACCTGTATTTTTCAGGAACACCGCCTGTCGTCCTGGCCTGGGGATCGGTCTTTAGTGCGCTGGAAGTCGTGCCTCTTGTTCTCGTCGGCTTCGATGCTACGGAAGATCTGCGTCGTTCGAGATCGTCGCCTTGGGTGCAGCGGTACAAGTGGCCGATCTGTTTTTTCGTGTCCGTGGCATTCTGGAACATGGTGGGAGCCGGTCTGTTCGGCTTCATGATTAACCCTCCTATCGCCCTGTACTACATGCAGGGCCTCAACACGACGCCTCTGCACGGCCACGCAGCATTGTTCGGTGTTTACGGAATGCTGGGGATTGGTCTGATGCTTGTCTGCCTGCGCGTGTTGATCCCCGGACGAGAGTGGAAAGACGGTCTGCTGCGGTTCTCGTTCTGGTCGCTCAACGGAGGGTTGATGGCGATGTGCGTTTTGAGTCTGTTGCCGGTCGGACTCATGCAG
>JANNGQ010000681.1:0-3081 GCA_031403975.1 Planctomycetota bacterium | reverse complement strand
GAGGGCGTTTGGTCTGTAATTGTTCCATCGAGATCGCGCCGAAAACCGAACTTCAGTACAAACGAATTCTGCCTGTGGACCGGAGGAGGAGACGCCAGCTGATCCCGGGGCAGCGTTCCGCGCTCATTCGCTGCGGATTTTTCAAACCGGCTGAGCAGCATGAAAACCGTCACCAGCAGCAATACGACGGAAATCATCGGTGTCAGGTCTGGCTCTGTCTGCGATCCGCGTGCGAATCGGATTCTCATGCTACGGCTCTCCGCAAACCCGATAGGCAAATCTCGAAAACTGAAAGACGCAGCAAATCGGAAATGACAGAAATCGAACCATTCTCACAGTCACTGCGTTTTGTTCTTCCCGACCACAGCAAAACGGCCCATCAGGCCTTCACTCACCATACCGATTTCCAGTACCAGACGTTGAATACGGTTCCTGACAATGCTGTGGAACACCATCGCCGGAACGGCCAGGACCAATCCGATCAGTGTCGTCACAAGGGCCGTGGAGATTCCCTCTGCCTGTTGCCACGAATTCAGAGTCACAGACGGCTGCGCCACGGCATCGAAGCAGGAAATCATGCCCTGAACGGTTCCGATCAAGCCCATCATCGGGGCAATTGTGCCGATCAGGGAGATGTAGCTCAGACGGTGTTCGAGCGCCATACTGGCGTCTTCACCGGCTTCCTGCATTCCTTCCACAGCCGCTTCGTAGCCGCGGCTCAATCGTCCCATGCCCGCGGCCAGTACACGTCCCACGAATGAATCATCGCTGCGGGCGAAATCGTACGCTCCCTGAAAATCCTTCGCATTCAGCTTCTGCTCGAATTCTTCGACGAACTGAGTCGGCAGCAGTACTTCCCGCCGTACCTCAAGCAGGTTCATCATGATCAAAGCAATCAGGATGAATGACAACAGCAGAAACGCGGGTCCCCAAAACCAGCCGCAAGCGCGGGTGATATACGAAAGAAAACTGCGCGATGGTAATGAATCCTGAAGTTCCCCGCTGTCACCGGACGTTGCCGTCACTGGTTTGCTGGTGGTCGGTTCCGCCGAACCGACGGAGGGCTGCACTGATTCGTCCGCTGCCATCAGAACAGTGAATTGATTGATGGAAGGCCACGCCAGGAATCCGGCAAGCACAAGAATCACAGCCAGAACCGACCTGCGACCGCGAAACCGAAGTGCTGAATCCGGGATGTCACGCATTGCAAGTAGTCTCCGAATGGGTCTCTGCCGGGCGGATTTGCCGAGCTGAGAGAACCAAGAATCCGAGACTGGGGACTGTAGTGAGTCAGGGATGACTCGTCACTATCGGTAAACAGGTTTGATTGGGGGCTGGGAGACTTTTTTCAAAAACGCGGTGTTCTGCCGCAGTGTGATCAGCAAACGAAGCATTACGGGACCGCAACACCCGATTGTTTTGCCCATGAACTGTTGGGATATTTTTCGGTCAGGCGTACCAGCGCCTCGTCGGCGCGGTCCTGATGTCCGGCAGGAGCCCAGAGTGCCGCCAGGCGAAACAGGGCTTCTGAGTGCGCCGCTGGTTCCGATGCGTACAGCACATCGACGTGCAGATATGCGTACAGTGCGTCCTTTGCCAGATTTCTGGACCGGAAGCAGTCCCCTTTCAGCAGCCATGCTTCTGCGAGGGTTTGTGATTCAGATTCCGATGCCTTGCTGATGACGTCGTCCAGCGTCGCAATCGCTTCGTCGGTCTGTCCCTGTTTCTGCTGGCACAGCGCCTTGCCGAGCAGTCCGTCAAACTGAGCGGACGTTGAGCCCGCATCGCCGGCGCTTTGCTGAATCACCTGATCGAAGGCAGCAAGAGCCCCCGCTGCATCGTTCCCCGCAAGGAGAACTCGTCCCAGCTGCACTCCCGCCTGAAGCTGAAAGCCCTTGACGGGTGCCGCCTGAACTTCCTTCAACAGTTCTTGAGCTGCTGTTGCGTCCGCGGACAGCAACTGAGCCTCCAGCAGAGTCGCTTCAAGATATCGGAAATTCGTCTTGTTCTCCGTGCGGAATGTCTGAATAGCTTTCTTTGCTTCCTCCAGTTTGGAAGGATCTGCCAAAGCTGATTTCACCACGGTGCGAGCAATCAGGAACTTGAGGTCCGTGGTCAGTCGCCTGTCGTCGCCGGTGTATTCCGTCTGCACCTGCCGGTACTTTTCCAGGGCAGCATCCAGAGACCCACTGCGTTCGTTCGATTGTCCCTGAGCCAGAATCGGCGGCTCCATGTCGAAGCGCACATTGAAGACGTCGGAGACGGGGATCTCTTCGATCTGCCCGTTGTTCAGCTTGATCTTCACGACGGCCGTGGTCATCTCCGTGAACTCGCCGCGAAACGCGACTCGGTCACTGCGCCGCGTGATCTGGTCGGTTGCGAATGTCTCTGCAGTGACGACAACTGCCACGAACAGCAGCAGCAGTGAAAATCGAGAGAGCCGCATGATTGTGGGGCGATTCATATCAGGATCGTTCTTTCATCAAAGATGCGAATGTGTTGAGCTGCAGGGTGGATCATGCGCAGCGCGGACCCACCGACGGATTCATTCACTTGGTGGCTTGGGTCGTTTTTGCGGTGGTGACCCGGCGGGAGGTTTTGGTGGCTGTGGTCTTTGTGGGGAGGGATTTGCTGCTGGTCGTCCGTCCGTCGGAGTCTGTTTTGAGGCAGCCGGACTCGTTCCTTCAGTTCTGAGTGTCGGTGGAGTTCCTTCCGGAGTTGCTGGTCGAGGTCGCGGCCTGGGAGCGGGTGTCGGCGCCGGTGAAACGCCACTGGCTGCCGGGTTTTGCGGTCGAACGGGCCGTTCCTTCGAAGGTTCCGTCGGATTTGACACTCTTCCCACTCGTCCTCATCAGATGAGAGGACTTGCTCGTCGCAGAAGAAGATGGCCGCTCCGGCCTCGTGTAGGTCGTGACGGGCGTTGACGGCGGTTCGAAGATTGCGTGCAAACCTCGAGACGTACCCAACGAGCAGCACGTCGTAGTCGCGGCCGGCACGGGCCACCATCTCGCGAAACTGGGACGTAGAACCCTCTGTCCGGCCAGAGTGCGCGACTTGCCACTCGAGACCGGCGTCGACGAG
>JANNGQ010000680.1:0-5463 GCA_031403975.1 Planctomycetota bacterium | reverse complement strand
TTAAGCAATATCAACCTGGAGACCATATGAAACAAGCGTGGACAGCTATTATTTTAGGAGCGACTGTGGACCTCGCCGCAGCGCAAATGACGCCGGTTGGCTTGTGGCGCAACGTCGATGACAAGACTGGCGAAGCGAAAGTCCCTTTCTATTCCCATCATTCTGCCCGCATCGTTCTGCCATCGCCGATTCGGACCAACTTTGCTGCAAACGAATCGTGTGGCGCCAACTTTGGATTTTTGGGTAGAGATGTTTGGGTCGCTTCGTCTTTTGAATGTTTTGACGTGACAATGTCTGGATCGCCGGATCCCCGACGAAGCGACCCAAACATCTCTACCCAAAAATTCAAAGTTGGCGCCACACTAGCCGCCGGTGTATTTTCTGCATTTTAACGAACAGACACCGGTGGCTAGCGCCATTCCGCTCACTAAGTCCACGCCACCGGGCCTGCCCCGGTGGCCAGCAGGCTTGTGCGCGATTTACGGTCACGTTTCGGGTGGAAGTTCAAGTGTCGCCAAAGTGTGCATAAGCCGTTAAACCACCGGGACCGGCCCGGTGGCGGGACGCGAAGTCGCTTGTTTGAGGCCTGGCCCTCTCCCCCGTTGGCAATCGTTTTGAAATGGTGCGTCGATTGCCGGGGGAGAGGGGACAATCCGCGGGTTGTTTGATGCTGTGTTCGGGGATCGCCTTCGGTATGCTGTTGAGCTCTTCAGGGCGGATTGATCAAGTGGCGAGTCCATGCATGCTGAAACGGTCAACGCGAAACACGATCTTGTGGCTGGTCTGCGGAATGACCAGCGGGGCTGCAACGCCGGGGCAGGCGGCGGACGAGAGTGAACGGACTGCCGGCTCAGAATCACTCAGCGCCATGCAGACGGAGTTCTTTGAGACGCGCATCCGGCCGGTGCTTGTCGAGCACTGCTATGCGTGCCATTCCGCCGATGCCAAAGTGATCAAAGGGAATCTGCTGCTGGATTCGAAAGATGCGGTCCTGACGGGCGGCGATTCCGGGCCCGCTTTGCTGGCAGGCAAGCCGGAAGCGAGTCTGTTGATGCAGGCTCTGCGGCACGAAGGACTCGAAATGCCCCCGGACGGAAAGCTGCCGGAAAATGTTCTGAACGACTTTGCATCCTGGATTCGCGATGGGGCGGCCGATCCGCGCATTGCAGGGACAGGTCCGGCGAGGCGCACGATCGACATCGAACAGGGTCGCCGGTTCTGGTCATTCAGACCCGTCGTGAAGCCGGAAGTTCCAGTGGCCGGAGAAAGCTGGGCAAAAAGCGATCTGGATCGCTTCGTGGCCGCGGCGCACGGACAAAAGGCAATCGCCGGTGATGCATCCCCGGAGGTCCTGATCCGACGGCTGACATTCGTGCTGACCGGTCTTCCGCCGAGTCTGGACGAGCAGACGCAGTTCGCGACCGCCTGGGCTGAAGATCAAGACCAGGCGATGCAGGTTATGGTGGACCGGCTTCTTTCTTCACCTCGCTTCGGAGAGCGCTGGGGACGCCACTGGCTGGATGTGGCCAGATTTGCAGAATCTACGGGCGGCGGACGGAGCATGATGCTTCCGGACGCTTGGCGATTCCGGGATTACATCGTCCGCTCATTCAACGAAGACAAGCCGTTCGATCAGCTGATCCGCGAGCACATTGCCGGTGACTTGCTGCCGTCGATGACTGATGAACAGCACGACGATCAGCTCACTGGCGTCGGCTATCTGATGCTGGGAGCGATCAATTACGAAGAGCAGGATAAAGAGCAACTCCGGATGGATGTCGTGGATGAGCAGATTGACTCGACCGGTCGCACATTTCTGGGAATGACTCTTGGCTGCGCCCGCTGTCATGATCACAAGTTCGATCCTGTACCGACCTCGGACTATTACGCACTGGCCGGGATTTTTCGGAGCACGAAATCACTCACGCCGGGCAATGTCTGCGGATTCGTGACGGCTCCGCTGCGATCCGGATATGACACAGAGGCCATGGCCGTCTGGACTGCAGAGGACACCTCGCTGGAGCAGCAGATCGCAGCGTTGAAGAAGACCGCGGGCAGTCAGAAATCTGGAAAGGGAGGGCCGGAACCGGATTCGCAGGGAAGTGTCCTCGTGGATGATTCTGACGCCGTACTGGAAGGCGAGTGGATTTCGTCGATGTACCAGCCGCCATTTCTCGGCGACGGTTATCGTCACAGCGGCCAGCCCAGAAAAGGAATCTCGGCGACATATGAAACAGCTTTGCCGGCGGATGGCGAATACCTGGTGCGAATGGTGATCAACCATGGCGACAGCCGTGCGGAAAATGTCCCCGTGCTGATTGTCCATGCGGACGGTGAGTCGGTGGTTTCCGTCAGTCAGAAACAGCAACCGCCCGGCGACGGAATCTTTGCAGAACTCGGTCGTTACCGTTTTGAATCCGGCCAGCCTGCGAAAGTCGTTGTGAAAGCGGCCGATGCCTCGCCGGGGTTTGTGATTGTTGATGCCGTCCAGTTCGTGCCCACAATGCTGCTGCGGTCTCCGTCACTTGCGCCTGCCGAGCTGCAGTACCTCAGTCGATTGAGTCTTCTTCAGGAGAAAGCTGAACTGAAGTTGCTTGAGGTCGAACGAAAACTGGTTGAAGAAAAGCGAAAGTCACATGCCAAACAGAAACCGAAGTTTTCGACCGTGATGTGTGTCGAGGACGAAAGTCAGCCGGCCGACTGGCATATTCACGTTCGCGGCGAGATTCGGAATCTCGGTGCCGTCGTTCCTCGCGGATTTCTGCAGGCGGCAACGGCGCAGCGTGAGACTACCTCACCTGCACAGCTGACTTCCGCCGCGACCAGCGGACGGCGGGAACTTGCCGACTGGATCGCGTCACCCGCCAATCCGCTGACGGCACGAGTCTATGTCAATCGGGTCTGGGCCAATGTGATGGGCGAGGGAATTGTCAGAACGCCGGATAATTTTGGCGAGACAGGCGACCGGCCGACTCATCCGGAGCTGCTCGATTTCCTCGCGTCGACGTTTGTCAGCGACGATGCCTGGTCAACCAGGCAGCTCATCCGTCGCCTGTGTCTTTCACGGACATTCCGCATGGCGTCGACAATCAGCCCCGCGTCGCGCGAATCCGATCCGAGCAACAGGTACCTGACTTATGCTTTTCGTCGCCGACTGGATGCCGAAGGCGTACGCGATTCGCTGCTGCAGATCAGCGGTGCCCTGGAGCTTACTCTGAAGGGCGGTTTGACAATCGGCAGACTCGGGACCTACGACAACGAATACAGCCATTCGGAGTTTCCGTTGAACTGCCGCAGCATCTATGTGCCTTCATTTCGCAACACGATGCTTGACCTGTTCGAGGTCTTCGACGCAGCCAATCCGAACCTCGTCACCGGTCGCCGGAATCGCAGTACTCGCCCGGCCCAGGCGCTGTACATGCTGAACAGCCCGTTCGTGATGCAACAGGCGCGACTTGCGGCAGAGTCATTTCTCCGTTCGGCGGATTTTGATGTCAAGAATCCGGAAACCGGCATCCGCCACGTATGGCGACTCTGCACGTCGCGGACACCGACTTCCGATGAAGTCGCAGCTCTGTTGCCGATCGTTGCCGAACAGCCGGATTCGGTCGCGTCCTGGACAACCGTGTTTCATGCATTGTTCGCGTCTGTGGAGTTTCGGTATCTTGAGTAACAAGTGAGTGATTTCTGGAGCGTCGTAATGCACTCGATTCTGCCGTCTCGCCGACAACTGCTGACGCAGTCCAGTTGCGGATTCGCTGCGTTGGCGTTGAATGCGATGCTGACCAGGGCGGCTGCCGGGACGAAGGTGAACGGCCTGCAGGAGCAGGCTGAGTCCATCGCTGAGCGCGCCGCGATGTTTCCAGCGCGGGCAAAGAGGATTATTTTTGTCTACATGCAGGGCGGGCCGAGTCATGTTGATTCGTTTGACTACAAGCCGGAGCTGATCGCCCGTGACGGACAGACGATCGATTTCACAGGAGTGCGATTCGGCGACTTCGGACAGGGGACGAAACAGAAACTGATGAAGCCCTTGTGGCGATTCGCCAGAAATGGCCAGTCTGGCCGGGCGGTGTCGGAGCTGTTTCCGCATATTGCTCAGCACGTCGACGACCTGTGCTTTCTCCACGGCGTGCATACAGAAGGAGTGGCTCACGGTCCGGCGACGCTGTTCCTGCACACCGGGGCGACGACGCTGGTACGTCCGTCGATCGGTTCGTGGATTCTTTACGGGCTGGGAACGGAGAATCAGAATCTGCCTGGTTTTGTCTCCTTGCAGCCGTCGGACGCAAATGGCGGACCTCGAAACTATTCGAACGCATTCCTGCCGGTCGTGTGTCAGGGAACATCGATCGGGCGATCGTTCCAGCCGGCCAGTGAGATGACGATCGATCACATCCGCAACAGTGAGTTGTCTCATGAAGAAGCCAGGCGACGGTTTGAATTGACTCAGCAACTGAATCGACTTCAGTCCGCCCGGCAGCAGGACGCGGACGACGAAGTCGACGCAGTCATCCGCAACTATGAACTCGCGTGGCGAATGCAGGCGGAAGCTCCGGAAATTCTGGACCTCGCAGGCGAAACGGAAGCCACCGCGGCGCAATACGGCATCGGCGAGAAAGAGACGGATGAATTCGGAAAGCAATGCCTGATGGCACGACGGCTTTCCGAAAGCGGCGTCCGGTTTGTCCAGGTGAACTACGCGGATCAGTCAACGAATCCCCGCTGGGATCAGCATTCGAACATGCCTCAGCACGCGGTTCATGCCAAGGCCACTGACAAACCTGTCGCGGGACTTCTGGCTGATCTGAAACAGCGAGGTCTGCTGGACGACACCATTGTGTGGTGGGGCGGCGAATTCGGCCGCACACCGTTTTCGCAGGGATCGGACGGTCGCGATCACAATCCTCGCGGCTTCACCGTCTTTCTGGCAGGAGGCGGAATCAAACCTGGTATTGCGTGGGGTGCAACGGATGAAATCGGTCATCTGGCCGTTGACGGAAAAGTTCATATGCACGACCTCCACGCCACGTTGCTGCATCTGCTGGGCATTGACCATGAACGACTGACGTTTCAGTTTGCCGGTCGCAACTTCCGACCGACCGATATCTATGGCCGATGTGTTCGCGAGATACTGTGTTAAATGGCTGTTGCGACCTGCAGAGCGGACGTATCGCATCCTGCCGTCAATTGGCACTCACACTGAACCACACGGCGCATGGGGACTGTCGGATCAGTCGCGATTCCCTGTGGGGCAGGCTTCCAGCCTGCCGGGGATTTCGTGGGGCAGGCTTTCAGCCTGCCTGGGATCTCGTGGGGTAGGCTCGTGGGGTAGGCTTTCAGCCTGCCTGGAATCTCGTGGGGCAGGCTTTTAGCCTGCCTGGGATCTCGTGGGGTAGGCTTTCAGCCTGCCGGGGATTTCGTGGGGTAGGCTTTCCGCCTGCCTGGAATCTCGTGGGGTAG
>JANNGQ010000679.1:0-7397 GCA_031403975.1 Planctomycetota bacterium | reverse complement strand
TGATGATAGGCTCGGTTGCTGCCCCAGTAGTTTCGCAGCAGACCGATGTCGAAATACCAGCTGGAGACTTTCTTCTTTCGTCGATCCATCGCATCGAGTGCGTTCGGACCGAATGTGACGGGAGCCAGACCAGGCGGACAGCCAAGACATTTCTGCGATCCGCTGTAGGCCGCGTCAATGCCCAGCCGATCGATTTCCACCGGCAGTCCGGCCAGCGAAGTCACACAGTCGACGATCAGGAGGGCTCCCGCGTCATGCACGATTTTTGCGATTTCATCCAGCGATTGCTGAGCCCCGGTGGAGGTTTCTGCATGAATAATCCCCACGACTTTCGGCTGCACTCTCTTCACGGCGGCTTCGACTTCTTCGGCTGAAAAGACTTCGCCGAATGGACGCTCAAGCTTTGTGACTTCCGCTCCCAGTCGCTCGGCAACATCGGCCATACGGCCACCGAAGACTCCGTTCACCCCGACGATCATCCGGTCGCCTGGTTCAATGAGATTGACCACGCACGTTTCCATCCCTGCGCTGCCCGTGCCGCTGATGGCCATTGTCATGTGATTGGTCGTCTGAAACACCTGCCTCAGCATGGACTGAACTTCGTCCATGACCTTCAGGAAATACGGGTCCAGATGCCCCACCGTCGGCGCGGCGAGCGCAGCAAGGACGCTGGGATGGATTTCACTGGGGCCAGGTCCCATGAGGGTCCGCAGAGGCGGGAAAATCGGAGGAACGGTCATGAATGTCGGCTCAAAAGGCTTGTCGGAAAAACAGATTCTAACCACGAATGGACGCGAATAGACGCGAATGCGGGAGAGTCGAATTCGTCGGAAAAGCAAACAGAACACAAAGCACGACCACCTGTTTCCCTGCGACCGTTCGTGGCCATTCGTGGTTCACGACCGCCGCGACTACCCTTCGTATTCCGAAAGGAAACCCATGAATTCACGACGGTGTTCTTCTTCATCCCCGAGCGCCGTGATGCAGAGATCCTGTGTGACATAGTCAAAGCCTTCGCTCAGTTTGATGATTTTTCCGTATTGAGCGATGGCCGAATCTTCCGCTTCGATCACTCCCTTAATGACAGACGCGACATCGGTCAGCTTCTTCGGCGGCTGCAGACTGCTCTGCCGTGAAACAAACGACGCACTTCCGGGAACGATGCCGCCCAGCGTCTTAATCCTCTTTGCCAGGAGCTGTGCGTGCAACAGTTCGGCCGTCACGTCCGCCTGCAGCGATGCCTTGATTTCTTCTGCGCGCACTCCATCCAGGTTGATCGAGTTTGAGATGTAATTGATGACCGTTTCCATCTCCATCCAGAACGCCACGGCCAGTTCCTGAAGGATGGCCTGACGCTTTTCCTGATCCGACATGCTGAAGACCTTTCTCAATTGTGATTTAAGTTGCGATAGTTCCGAGTGCGATATTCTCGGCGGATGACGCGTCGAGGGCAAGGCTTGCCGATTGTCGCAGTGTCCCGCGGAGCCTGATCGTTGGCAGAATCATGCAGGCAGAACGATGAATGCAGATGCGCGGGCCAATCGCCAGTCGTTTCGATCGTTCTTCCCGAATCGGTCTGCCATGCCTGAATTCTATGTTCGTTCATACACCAATGCTGCGAAAACGCGTACACCTTCAGGAATGGGTTTTCAGCAACGCCGTGAAGGATTTTTGAGGAGCAGAATCGCAGGAAACCCCCTCATTCCCGGCGCGCCGGGACCACCTTCTACCCCTGCCAGGGGGAGAATGAACTTCGCGACGACCCTGGAAAACACGGCGATAAATACTTCACGGCGTTGGGTTTTCAGACCGAACTCTGACCGCGTGTCTGTTCCCGCGCCCACTGGTCTTTCAACGTCACCGTGCGGTTGAAGATCAGATTCCCAGGTTTCGAATCGGAGTCTGTACAGAAGTAGCCAAGGCGTTCGAACTGAACTTGCGTGCCTGCCGGAGAGTCTGCAAGTGACGGCTCCAGTTTGGCGTTCGGAATGACCTGCAGTGACGCGGGATTGAGATTCGACTTCCAGTCGAGCGACGGGTCAGTCACTTCGTCCGGGTCTTCTGTGACGAACAGGTGATCGTAGAGCCGGACTGCCGCGGAAATTGCGTGTTTTGCAGAAACCCAGTGCAGGGTGGCTTTCACCTTGCGTCCATCCGGAGCGTCGCCACCTTTGGTCGCCGAATCGTATGTGCAGTGGATCTCCGTGATTTCACCGGCTGCGTTTTTCACGACATCGGTGCAGGTGACGAAATACGCCCATCGCAGGCGGACTTCCCTGCCCGGAGACAACCGGAAGAACTTCTTCGGAGGATCTTCCATGAAGTCGTCACGTTCGATGAACAGCTCGCGGCTGAAGGGGACTCTGCGGCTCCCGGCGGACGCATCCTCGGGGTTGTTGACAGCGTCGAGTTCATCCGTCTGGCCATCCGGATAATTCGTGATCGTGACCTTGAGCGGATTCAGCACGGCCATCCTGCGATGGGCTCGCCTGTTGAGATCTTCCCGGATGTGATTCTCCAGAACGACCATGTCCATCGTGGCTTTATTCTTGGTGACTCCGGCATATGCACAGCAGGCCCGGATGGCTTCCGGTGTGTAGCCGCGGCGGCGGAGGCCTCGCAGAGTCGGCATTCGCGGATCGTCCCATCCTGTGACAAAACCGCCCTGGACGAGCTCCAGAAGCCGGCGTTTGCTCATCATTGTGTAGGTCAGATTCAACCGGTTGAATTCGATCTGCTGCGGATGATGAATGCCCAAAGCGTCACAGTACCAGTCGTACAACGGCCGGTGATTTTCGAATTCGAGCGTGCAGATCGAATGTGTGATGGCTTCGATCGAATCAGACTGGCCGTGGGTGTAGTCGTAGGTCGGATAAATGCACCACTTGTTTCCGGTGCGATGATGCTCCGCGTGGCGGATGCGGTACATAATCGGATCCCGCAGAAGCATATGTTTGTGACTCATGTCGATCTTCGCCCGCAGGACGTGATCACCGTCCTGAAATTCACCGGCCCTCATGCGGCGGAACAAGTCGAGATTCTCGTCAGCCGAACGACTGCGAAACGGGCTGTGAACACCGGGCTCGGACGGCGTACCGCGGCCCACGCGGATTTCTTCCAGCGGCAGGCTGCAGACATACGCCTTTCCATCCCGGATGAGCTGCTCCGCCCACTGGTAGATCTGCTCGAAGTAGTCGGATGCGTAGAACAGCCGGTCGTCCCAGTCAAAACCGAGCCAGCGGACATCGTCCATGATGGATTCAACGTACTCAACGTCTTCCTTTTCCGGATTCGTGTCGTCGAATCTCAGATTGCATTTGCCGCCGTACTCATTGGCAATTCCGAAGTTCAGGCAGATCGATTTGGCATGACCGATGTGCAGATACCCATTGGGCTCGGGCGGAAACCGCGTATGGACTCGACCACCCCATTTTCCGCTGGCAAGATCATCTTCCACGATCTGGCGGACAAAGTCTTTGTGGGATGGTGTTGAAGCGTCGGTCATGAAGGCGGGTCCGTTGTCTGGCAGTAGACGATGTCGAGAAGCAATGCACTGGAACAGCCGATTGCGCAGCGTCACACGAAAAATACCGAGCGGCGGTCATCACCGGAAGGCGGTCTGCGTCTTTTGCGGCGAGTGACAAAACGCAAAAGACCCGGCAAGCAGAAAGCTTGCCGGGTCTCGGGAGGAATGATTTCGTAGTTTGGGGCAATCTGCCCCGAGCGAGGTGTCAGGGGTGATGGCCGCGATTGAAAGGTCAGGACGGGCCAGATGGGCCCATTCTACGAAGTATCAGTCCAGCATGTCGGTCAGTGAAGCGAAGCGGAAGCCGCCCAGCAAGCCCTGCTTCTGTTTCGCGACCGGGCGAACAGTCTGATTTCCGTTGGGAGTCGTGAATTGAGGGCCACTGACGGAATAGCCGTTTCCGTTGTAAGCCTGACATGAACCGCCAGAGTAGCCGCCGTTCGAGTAACGACTTCGGCAAGAGTTGCAGCTACGGTTGCCGCCCAGACAGATCCGGGAATGGTAGTCGGACGGTCGAGGCGTCGGAGGAACCATGCCTGGCCGGGACTGCCATGTCGGAACTTTGTGATAGTAATAGCCCAGTTGAGTCGTGTCGGTCGGCTGATAGACGGTCGGATAGTTGGCAATGAACCCGCCGCCTGGATTCCCATACCAGGCCTGAGGCTGGTAATTCGCGTACCAGGTGCCGTCATAGTTCACTGGCAGGCGGACCGGAGGAGCCCATCCCGAATCCGGATAGGCTTTCGTTGCACAGGAACGTCCCAGACAGGTGTCATTGAAACAGCTGTCCGTCCAGACACGGCTGATGCCCCTTCCCGTGTCGCACGAGTCGCAGTGGTTGCCGATACGGCCTCCGCGGCGACCGTTGGCCATGCACGGATCACACTGATTCCAGTCGCAGCTCTGATAGCCGATGTAGTCGCCGTGCCGGGCCTGTCGGTGACCGACTTGCTGGATCTGACCGAAGACTTCGCTGCCGGTCAGCAGGACGGCCATCGCCGCCAGAATATTTGCGGGAAATCGTTTCATGAGTTCCTTCTCCAGAACTGCGGAGAACTTAATGATATGGGAGGTGTGGTCCACCGTGAACAGGTCGGATACCCGTCAGAACACTACCACGTCTGGTGGTACAGTGGCCGCGGCGATGTCTGAGGATTGTAGTTGCCGATCTGAGTCACTCTGCTCGCAGGAACTCCGGCACTGTAGTTGTAAGTGTGATTGACGTTCGGCGCGAGTGGCACAGTCATCGGCATTCCGTATTGCTGAGAGGCATAGAGCTGAGTATCCCGCGGATCGATATAGTCCGGCTGATCGGCGTAAGTCACCTTGTATTTACCGACCGGAGGACATCCCTGACCGCAGCAGCCGGACGGAATCATCCATCCAAACATCAGATCAGCGAGTCGGGCATTCTTGTTTCGAAAGCTCAGCGACTGACCACGCCAGCAATCACGGCAGCTCGAGCCCGTCCCGGAATCAGTGGACCTTGCAAACAGCGTGTTGACATGGTCACGATGGCAGTCGCCGAAGCTGCCGTTTCTGCAACCGCTGCGGCCGCCGCACTGGCAGGGACTGGACTGGCACTGTCGACACCAGCAAGCGGGCATCCCTGTTGAATCGCACGGTGAGAAATACAGATTGCAGTCCGTCGGTGTGTAACAACTTCCGTAGCAACCGTTGCCGTTCATGCACACGTCCGGACCACAGCCAGGCTGGCAACCAGACGGCAGGCATCCCTGAGTCGCACATTGATCACCGCAGGCACCGTCAGGCATAACGAAGCAGGTTCGCTGGATCGCCGGGCCTCGCGCCCCGCCCATCCGGACCACGCCCGCTCCGTCTGCAGCGGGAGCGTTGAATCGATCCGACATCCGCACCACACCTTCCTGAGCGACGGAGACGCCCGCCGTCAGGATCGCACACATCGCGGCTGTGCTGCGAAAGGTTCTGCTGATTGAGTTCATAGGATTCTGCCTTGTGCGTTCCGTAGCTTGGGACCATCTGTCCCGAGCGACTGTCGAGACGAAAAAGCGACGCAATCCGGATTGACGCCGACTGCCATGTTTCTGAAAACCAGAGAAGTGCAGGGCGGGGCCACATGGCCCATCCTGCCGCTATAGACTAGCGATGGAACGGCGGTGCAAAGTGAGCGAACGGGCTGATGTGAGACTTGTATTTCACGTCCACCTGAGTCCCCTGCAGTCGCCAATCCTCTTTCGACCAGACGCCGAACGGAGTGACCATCCAGCCTCCGTTGACTTTGTAGTAGTACGGCGGATACATGGCCCTGTATCGATGTGCATAAAGCATTTCATGCGGATGAAACGCCTGGTTCATGATGGCGGATCCGCCCATCTGCTGCGGGATACCCGGACGCGGTGCTGGATACAGCGCTGCTCCGGTCTGCGGATACTGGCCGCCGGACGACTGACGATTCATGGGCGCAGTGCCCAGAGACTTCGGTCCGGCTGGCGAGCCCGGACTCGAGACATTGTAAAACTGTCCCTGCGACACCAGAAAAGTCGGTTGTGGCGCTTCGTAGGACTGCCAGTTTCCTGATGGATGCACGGGGATAGGATTCGACATTCCCGCCGGCATTGCGCTGAAGTACTGGGGACCCGTCAGAGTCGAAGTGTTCGGAATCACCGGCACCTGCTGGATTTCCACAGGCTGTGACTGGCTGTCCGAAGGAAACATCTGTTCGTTGACGTAGATCGCTGAGTCCTGGGGGATTCCCGACGTCTGATGGACGCTGACTGACTGACGTTCAGCATCCGCGACGACTGCCCGTTCAATGCCGCCAGTCGGGCGAACGGCCTTCGCGGACGGCTTGCCCGTATTCTTCGATCCGGCCATTCCCGTGGACGTCGAACCCGATTCTGAAGCACTTGCCGATGGGCGAGGCTTCAGGCCGGCGGTCTTGTTCCTGAACCAGCCCACGAATCCCGTCTGTGCAGGCTTGGTCGGCTTGTTCGGTACGTCGTCGGCCATCGCGCTGCCGGCGCAAATGACGCCCATCATCAGCGCTGCTAAACTCTTGCGTAGCATCAGTGCCCCTCCCTGGAATCCGCGGATCGTCCAGTTTTCCGCGTCGGCGGCAGATCCGAAGGCCGCCGGTGTGTTCAATTGTCGAAACACTCCTGTTGTTCGGCCAATAGCGATCATGCGGATGAGCCATTCAGTGCCTGTGGAAACGATGGAATGGTCAGCAGGACAGGCGCGGATGTTCGAGTTTCCTCAATCGGAAACGGCTGCTTTCGTCCCCCTTTTTGCCAGGATTGCCCATCGTCAATCACTGCCACGGTTTGAAGCGCTGCATTACACTCCCGAATCGCGGCGGATTCACACGATGAAGCCAAACTCAACTGGTTCTGAGTCGTGCGAGTGACGAACTAGATCGTTTGACGGCCAGCCGCAGGCGACGGTGCAACGCTGGCACACAGCCGCCTGCAGCTGGCCGTTAAACAACGACCAGCTTTCTCCGTCCAGGGACGCGACGCAAACGGTGATCGGACAACGAAATCTTCCAGGCAAAGGACGCCCGAGTGGCTCGACGGAAATCTTCGAAACGGTCCGGCAATTCGTTGTTTGATGAATCAGCGTTGCCGGACGCCAACGTGCAGTTTGTGCCGATCAGCGACGAAACGCGGCGGCGATATCTGAACTATGCTCTGTCCGTGATCACATCACGGGCACTGCCGGATGTGCGCGACGGACTGAAGCCGGTGCAGCGGCGCATCATGTACGTCATGTTCGATCGGCTCCGGTTGTCGTTTGACGCGAAAACCCGCAAGTGTGCCAAGATCTGCGGGGACACGACCGGTTCGTTTCATCCGCACGGTGAAGTTGCAGTTTACGAAGCGCTGGTCCG
>JANNGQ010000678.1:0-2338 GCA_031403975.1 Planctomycetota bacterium | reverse complement strand
AGCACCATCAATCCCCCACAGCGTGAGCACCTCATCGGACGCCTCCTTTCTTGGCGGGGCCTTGTGTCTGAGACGTCACTCCTTTTCTATTCTGTTACCTGCGAGGCGGAGCGAAGGATTTTGGTCTGTTGCTCTCGCGTTTCGGAAGAGCACCGCCCACATGCTGACAACCCGGAGTCATCGCACCCAGCCCGAGTCCGAAAACGGAAACTTCCGAAGAGTACCCGATGATCGGCGCCACAGTTTCACGAACCAATCGAGCCGGTGCCAGCTCCGGAGACGTACGAAAATAACTCAGGTACATCTCTGCCTGCGGAACCAGACTCACAAATCCGACCGCCAACGCGACAACCATCAGCCCCCGCAACCAGAATTGGCGTGCCGGTGCATACTTACCGGCGATCCATTGCAGCACACCGCCAAGCGCAAGACACAGCATGAGCAGAACCTGCATTTTTCGTCGTCCGCTCAGCAGACAGCAGAATCCGCCAAACGCCCCGACACCCAGCCAAAACCACGACAGTTTCCAGAAGACCAAGGAACGAGCTCGTGTGCGATCACGTGTAAGACTAGCCAGAATCGCACAACTCACCTGGAGGGCGGCAAACCAGCCCGCTGTATCCGGCGACCGGAAAAACCCCGAAAACATCCGGAACTGCTCCGCCCCTATCGTTCGATACCACGGTCGGTGAGGAGGCAACGGACCGATCGCAGGATTGGTCTCGTAAACAGCGGGATTCAATTCCAACAAATGGCCCGCCAAAAAAACGGTCAGTGTCAGGCAAAGCAGCTTGATTGCCGAATCGACGGCATCCGCTTTCGACGCCACGGCCCAGCGTGCGCCAATCAGGCAGCCGATCGTCAGCATGACCGGCCCAAGCCAGCCCAGCAGCACAAGTTTCAGATTGACTGCTGTGATTCCTGAACTGAAGCGTGCAAAACTTGCTGTCAGAATCGCAGTACCTGCCAGCACGAGAGGCAGTTTCAGTCCATTCAGTTCACCACATAATGCGCGAGATGTCGTACCCGCCCGATCGATCGTCATCATGCGCCATACACAGAACGTCGCCGGAAATAGAAATGCAACGTGAATCCACGGCGGTTGTCCGGGAATTGCTTTTCGGAGTGGTTCCTGCAGCAGTCCTGTTAAAATCGTGCAGAAAATACCCAGCGACCAATTGTTGTGACAGACCACGCACGAAAGCACAGTTGCCGCGGTCATTGCCATCCACAATAGGATTTCAGCCAAGCTCGCTCCGCCTCCAAACACGCTTTGAAAGTCCTTCACGCGAGCCGAATGGAACAGCGTTACTTCCCGGCGTTGCGGAACTTGGCGATCACCCGCTGGGCGCTACTACACGGTTCCTGGGGAAAACGGACGCGAGCGCATTCGGGCTGATGATGCAGTACGATCGCTGCGATCAGCAATCTGTATGAACTCATCGTGACAACGTCAACTCGGCTTCCCTCGAAAGCAGCTTCTGAAAGACTGCGTTCATTTCTCTTGCCTGACTGACAACACTTAATTCTGCTGGAGCATGTACTGCTGCGCGATGTCCGAGCATTCTGATGCGTTGTGGGTCATTCATTAAACTCTGAATCGCGCGGGACAGCCCTTTAATATCGCCTTCCGGAAAGATAATCCCGGCGTCAGCCACAAGTTCCGGCAGGGTTCCGGAATCTGAGGCGATCACAGCACAGCCACAAGCCATCGCCTCGGGAGCCACTCGACCGTATTGCTCTTTCCACTTCGGAGTTGATAACGACGGGATGACAACGATATCTGCCGCGTTCATGTAATCGGCGATTTCGCAATGATCGGCTTCAATGAACCTGACTCGATCACGAATCCACGGCTCGGCCGTTATTCGTGAGATCTGTTCAAGATAAGGATTCCGCCCGGCTTCAATTCGATCGAGGAGCAAAAACCACCCCGGCTCCTGGATTGTTCGCAGACTTTCCAGCAACAGGTGAACGCCTTTTTCCGGGACCATTCGTCCGAAGTACGCGAGCACTATGCCCGAAGCACCCAATTGCTGTCGCACTTCTTCTCGGCGTTTTGGATTCGGGAAGAAGACCTGAGAACTGAAACCGAGCGGAATCTGTGAGACGGAACGAAACCCGGCCTTCTGAAACAGTCGTGTCCCTGCAGAGCTGATGGTGAATACATGGTCGACTCGCGGGCGAGACCATCGGCCTAAGAGTTGTTTCGCGCACCCGGACACAATACGTGCTCGACGTCGTGCAGCATCCGACAAATCCTGATCTGATGTTTGTGGGTGTGCGCGGATCGGGTGTTTGGAAAACAGAAAACGGCGGCGAGGATTGGCAACTCTCC
>JANNGQ010000677.1:0-4690 GCA_031403975.1 Planctomycetota bacterium | reverse complement strand
GTCGCCCGGGTTTCATCTGGCAGAAGTTGCGAGCCCCCCGAAGTTACGACTTTGAAAAAACGGAGACCAAAGGCTACGACGAACGCCTCAGGATGCCTCGTTTCCCGCTGAAGGAAGACGAGATCGAAGCGATCGCCACATTTGTCCTTGGCCTCGTCGCCGAACCGCCGGCAGAAGAGTACGTCTATACGCCGGACGAACGCGCGAAGAACCGAATCGAGGGTGAATTCCTGCTGGCCAAATACAACTGCACCGGCTGCCACATGGTTGAACTGCCGAAAGTGACGTTTGCGGCGGACATGGACCAGATCCTGGCCACCGAGATGTCTCCTGCAGACCATGAGAAGGGCCTGGAGTTGCTGTTAAAGGTGCGACCTCCGAAGCAGGCATTCACAGGTGAGGAACGAGAGTACACAATCGACGACACGAGGAAGAAGTTTCCTCTCGCGTCATTCCACGGACTTCTCTTTGCACCTCCCGATATGGAAGAAGATCCCGATGGCCGCGAGCACGGGTTTGATACCTGGGAAACAATCGATTTCGGCACTGGCGAGAACGCGAAGCGGTTATTGCCTGGTGCAAGAATTACCGTGCTTGATTCACTCATGGTGGATTACCAGAGCGCTCGCGGAGGAAGTTTTGCCGAGTGGCTGGTTGAGAACCTGATGCTGACCAAAACCGGCGGAAATCGATATCTGGCGTGGCAGTCGTCGCCGCCGCCGCTTTATCAGGAAGGCATTAAGGTCCAGACTCCCTGGCTGTATCAGTTCCTGCTGGAACCCGGGAAGATTCGTTACACGACCGTCCTCAGAATGCCAAAGTTCAGCCTCAGCGAAAGTGAAGCACGGACACTGGCAAATTATTTCGCTGCGGCTGACGGTGCTGAATTCCCCTATCAGGAGCAGGGGCCGTCGGGTGTTGACTACCTGATGTCACGCGAGGCCGAACTGGCTCATGCCGGTCTGCTTTCTGACGGCCAGACGTACCTCGGTGAGTCCTGGAAGACACTGAACGGTCCGCTTTGCGCAAAGTGCCATTCATTTGCCGGAAAGAAATTCAAGGTTTCAGACCCGTTGAAAGACATTCAGGGGCCGAATCTGAACATGGTTCAGAATCGCCTCCGGGCCGACTGGGTCAGACTCTGGCTGTACAAACCCAGCTGGATCATGCCCTACACATCAATGCCGGTGAACTTCCCGAAAAACAATACGACTCAGTTCCCGGACCTTTTCGCTGGTGATCCGGATGCTCATATCACTGCCGCCCGCGATGCTTTACTGAACTATACGACGCTCATGGATGACATCGGTCCCGTGACCTACGTTCCGCCTGCGACAGCGACACCATCCACCGTCCCGGCAGCGGCAGGGGGAGGAGCGGAAGAATGAGACGTTCGTTCATTGTTTCCCGCCACCGGGTTCACTCCGGTGGTTCAACTTTTTTGACAAATCAAATGTCGGTGACGGCAAGAATCATCGTTTTGTGTCTGATTTCAGCGGCCATCGGCTGTAGTGAATTCGGCGGCGGCGCGGGAGTGGAGCCGGTCGTCACATTTGTCCCGGCAGATGCAGGGACGTCGCCCGTCAATGGCGCTCCAGCTGACGGGGCTGCCGAGGCTGTCGTTGCAACCGGTGCCAGTGGCACATTGATTGGCCGCGTCGTATTGACGGGAACTGCTCCGGTCCTGCCATTGGCTGTCGTCGCGGGAAGCGCAATTAAAGACGCTGCTGTGTGTGCCGCGATCAATCTTCCGGACGAACGCCTCATCCTCGGTGCCGAAAATGGCGTGGCCAACGTGTTTGTGTTCCTCGTCAAGGCTCCGAAAGGCGGCAAGGCGCTGGAGCCATCGACCGTTCCGATCATGTTCGACCAGAAGAACTGTCAGTTTGTACCACACTGTCTGATCGCCCCCGTGGGCGGGGAAGTGCGAGTGCTCAGCGGAGATTCCGTTGCTCACAACACCCATACCAATCCCAAAAAACAGACAGGCATCAGCCAGGTCGTCAGCCCGATGGATCGCATCGGTGATGCAGTACGGTTTCAATACAAGAAAGCGGAAGGAGTCCCCTTCACAGTCACTTGTGACTTCCACGGCTGGATGCAGGCCTACCACCTTCCTCTCGACCATCCGTATGGAGCACTGACAGATGCAGACGGCAACTTCTCGATCCCCGATCTGCCTCCCGGCAAGCATGTTTTCATCGTCTGGCACGAAGCCGCCGATGGCGGTTTTGTAGAACGGAAACTGGCCGTGGAAATCAAATCCGGCGAAACGACTGAGACACGGATCGAGTATTCTGCAGACAAGTTGAAGCTGAAATAGTTGTACTGCACAATCGCATCGCCACCGGGCTTGCCCCGGTGGTTCAACGGATTGTGCGCCAGTGGATTTCTTTGCGAGTAGCGCATAAGCCATTGAACCACCGGGGTGAACCCGGTGGCGGGTAGGTCGGTTTTTTTGTTGAGTAGAGGATTGGGAATGTCATTGACTCCCAGTATGAAGGCTTCTTTGCTGACGGGATTGCTCGTCGCTGCGGCGACGACGGGCTGCTCGGACTCCGCGTTCGATTCGTCATTCGTGTACAGCCCCGCCACGACATCCCTCATGCGCGAAGCGCAGGACGGGACGAAGGAACTTCCGGGCGTCAAGAAACTGGTGGATGATCGCTTCGGAGATCCGCAGAATCTGAAGGCATGGCTGAAGCTGCCCGTGGATTTCGGTGGCTCCGCAGCTTCTGTGTCGGAATATGCAGCTCCGGAAGGCGGTTCTCCCAGAGTCAGAGTGACAGCTGCAGAGGGTCAGACATTGCCCGAAACTGCGACCGCAATCCAGTGGGTCAGCGGTGCCGGGGCCGGAGAATCCGCTCAGGTGACTGCCTGGGATCCGGCGACCGGCCAAGCAATTCTTGCCGCCGCTCCAGTCCATGCTCCGGCAACAGGCGACGCTGCTTCACTGGACGGCGGCAAGAACCTGATATCCGGTCGGATGCTATACATGCGTCACTGCAGCCACTGCCATGGTACGTCTGGCGACGGAAACGGCCCGACGGCGGAGTATCTGAATCCTCGGCCCCGCGATTACCGTCACGGTATCTTCAAGTTCACGTCAACCAATGATTTGTCGAAAGTCAGTCGCAAAGACCTGACCCGAGTTGTGAAATACGGCATTCCGGGAACGTACATGCCATCGTTTCTGTTGATGGAAGACAGCGAAATCTACGCACTTGTCGAGTACGTCCGATTCCTGTCGATGCGCGGCGAGTACGAGCGGAAGCTGGACAGCGAGCTGGCAACCGATTTCTCTCAGAAGGCCGTCGAGAAGCGACTCAAGGACAAGGAATCGCGTCCCGTCATCGTCGAGGAACTGACGAAATTCCTCGCCGAGGATCTCAAGGACGCTGCCAGCACTCTCGGCGACGAACTTGCGGAACAGTGGACCGGGGCAGACACAGAAGAAGCGGCCATCGTCCCGTCGATACCTCGTGTTGCCGATTCCATCGATTCCCGCCGTCGCGGACGCGAGTTGTATCTCAGTAAAACGTTGAATTGTGCGGACTGCCACGGCGTCGACGGTGCGGGCAACGGACCTCAGACGATCGCCTTTGAGAAGAATCCGGCAACTACAGAGCTGTATCACGAGCCCGGTCTGCACGACGCCTGGGACAATCTGAATCCACCGAGGAATCTGCAGTACGGGATCTATCGCGGCGGCCGGCGGCCGATCGATATCTTTTGCCGCATTCATGCGGGTATCAAGGGTTCCCGTATGCCGTCGTTCAAAAACACGCCGCATAAAGACATCTGGGATGTTGTGAATTATGTCCTGAGCATCCCGTTTGAAACAGAGCCGGGGGCCACAGGTAATGCGCCGCCGCCTGAGCCTCCGGCCGTCGCGGTCCCGGCGACCGTAGCAGTTCCTCCTTAATCACCTGATCCATTCATTAATTCGGCACCTGCGGGCAATCCGTGTGCGGAGTGTTTACTGTGAAGAAATTCTGGGCACTGTTCTTTTTCTTCTGGCCGACCGTGGCGCTCTGGCTGTGCTGGATCGCGCCCTCACGCGGCTGGTGGTTCCCGAGCGAGTCGATGTCGACCATCGGTCATCAGATCGATGGTCTCTTCTATCTGATTCTGATCATCGTGGCTGTCACATTTGTGGGAACTCAGTTCGCTCTGGGTTATGTGATCTGGAAGGGGGCCGTGAAGTCATCCGGCAGTTCCGCGGTTTTCTCTCATGGCAGTCATAAGCTGGAGGTCATCTGGACTATCGTTCCGGCCTTTGTGCTGGTCTTCATCTCACTGACACAACTGGAAGTACTCGCCAAAATCCGGGTGATCTCGCAGTTTCCTGAGGAAGCCCGCAAACATCCGATTGCGGAAGTCACGGCCCGCCAGTTTGAGTGGCGGATCCGATACCCGAAACCCGGCACGAAACTCATGACTGAGCCGCAGCCGGGAGATCTCTATTTCGTCAATGAACTCCACATTCCGACATTCAGAAATGTGCAGATCAATCTGCGGACGCAGGATGTTCAGCATGCGTTCTTTTCACCGCAGCTGCGAGTCAAACAGGATGCCGTTCCGGGGCTGGTGATACCGGTCTGGTTCAACGCAGAAGAAGCAGGAACGTATGATCTTGTCTGCGGAAAACTTTTCCCCGCCGCTCGACTCGAAGACCACACCGAGGTCG
>JANNGQ010000676.1:0-6000 GCA_031403975.1 Planctomycetota bacterium | reverse complement strand
CCGAATTCTACGGTGCCATGGATGGAGCCAGCAAGTTCGTCCGCGGCGACGCAATCGCCGGACTGATCATCACAGGCGTGAACCTCGTCGGCGGGGTCATCATGGGCGTGCTGAACGGGCTGACCTTCGCCGAATCCATCCGGACGTATTCGATTCTGAGCGTCGGTGATGGTCTGGTGACACAGATTCCGGCGCTCGTCATCGCCACGACCGCCGGTGTCCTGGTGACGAAGACCAATTCCGACGACAGCCTCGGAGACGAAATCCGCGGGCAGATGTTTCGGTCCCAGCGCCCGATCTGGATCGGCGCAGGAATCCTTGCGGTGATCGCCATGATGCCCGGCCTTCCGAAGATGCCGTTCCTGGGCGTCTCCGCGGGGCTGCTGCTCCTGGCAAATCGTCGCCAGCCGGTCGAAGCTCCGGGTGCTCTGCCGGATGGCACTGATCCGGACAAACCGACACAGCCTGATGACGAACGACACCTGGACGAGTTTCTGCTGACGGACCGTGCGGTCGTGGAAGTCGGTGCGAGGCTTGTGCCGTTCATTCAGAGTAAACGGGTCAAGGGCCTGTCTGAACGCATCACCGCTCTGCGGCGGGAGTTTTCGCGTACACAGGGACTATGGATTCCACCGATCCGCGTGAACAGCAACCTGTTGCTGCAGCCTGAGGAATACCGGATCCTGGTCGCCGGCCGGCGCGTCGCCGGTGGTGAGCTTCGCACGGAGCAGCTGCTGGCAATTCTCCCTGAGGGCCGCTCGGTGACGGTGAACGGAGAAGCCACAACCGAGCCCGCATTCGGACTGACGGCCAGGTGGATCGTGTCCGAAAGCAAACGCCTGGCGGAAGCTCAGGGCTGCACGGTTGTTGATCCTCTCAGCGTCATGATTACGCACCTTGGAGAGATTCTGAAACGGTTCGCTCATGAACTTCTGACTCGCGAGGCGCTCAGGCAGATGCTTGATCGGGCTCGTGAATTTGCACCTACCATCGTCGATGAGATTAAACCGGAGACAATTCGTATGGGAACGCTGCATCAGGTGCTCGTTCAGCTGGCCGAGGATCGCATCCCGCTGGCCGACATTACGCTGATTCTGGAATCGATCGTCAACCACGCTCCGCAGTCGAAGAGCAGTGAAGAGCTGACCGATCACGTGCGCACGGACCTCGGTCGCCTTGTCTGCGAACGCTTCCGCGGCAGCGACGGTCGACTGAGAGTGATCTCCATGGAACCGCGGCTCGATGTCAAGATGAGACAGTCGCTGCATCAGGACCAGTTGGCGCTGGGGGCCGGTCCTCTGACGCGGCTGATCGAGACTGTGGGCAAAGCCTGGAAAGACGCCGAGCGGCGGCAGCAGCCGATCGCACTGCTGGTTGACCAGAAAGTGCGGCGTCCGCTGCGGCGGCTGCTGGCCAGGACCGCACCTGAAGTCGGAGTCATCGCGTATCAGGAAGTTCCCAATGACCTGGTGATCGATTCCGTCGTCATGCTGCAATTCGAAGACATCGTCGGCCAGGAAACCGCTCCGGAAACCCAGCAAATCCGCGGGGCAGCCTGAGTCGTCAATTCGAATTCCAGAACTCCGAACTCCAGAACCCCGAATTCCGTACTGCGAAGTGATCCTCATGTCCATCAACGAAATCATCCTTGACCGGCGCCCGTGGGGCCGGGCCTGCGGACTGCTGATCAGCTGTGCCGTGATGCTGATCGGGATTGCCCGCAGCGTGGCGCCGGCCGAGATCGTTCAGCGCGCCGCAGTTGCCGCCGTGATTTCAGCCTTGTGTGTTCGTGCCTTCGTCCGAGTGTTGCAGACGATGGCCGATCGGGGAGCCAGTGAAGACTGATGCGGGACAGTCACGAACTGACACAGTGCAACACAACGAACTCTGCGATTTTACTCATATGAGCACTCGCATGCATTCAGCCGTCAAGGCCTATCATAGAGTCTGCAAGATGGATCTCCGGGATCAGCTGATCCTGGAGCACCTCGACTATGTGCGCCATATTCTCGGGAAGATGCTGGGGACCCTGCCGGACTATGTGGATGAAGATAATCTCGCGTCTGCCGGAATCCTGGGACTGGTCGAAGCCGCCGGTCAGTATGATCCGGAACGTGGCACGACATTCACGACATTTGCCTTTCAGCGGATTCGCGGCGCGATTCTGGATGAACTGCGCCGCAACTGTCCCGTCCCCCAGACAATTCTGCAGAACTGGGCGCTGATCCGCGAAGGGGCGATTCACATGCCGCCCCCGATGACGCCGGAAAAGCTGGCGGACCGATCGGGCCTTTCGGTCCAGGAAGTGGAAGATTGTCTCGTCGCGATGCGCCTGACGCGCCCGGAGAGCTGGGCGGAAGAATTGGGCGAATTGCCCATGCCCGTCGAGCGTGATCCCGCTGTTGACGCAGGCTCGAACCGTGTGGAAGAGAAAGAATTGCTGGCCGATGCCATCGAACAGCTTCCGGAAAAGATGCGACTGGCAGTGTCCATGTACTACATGCAGGATATGCGGATGAAAGAAATCGGCGAAGCTCTGAACCTGTCCGAGTCCCGTGTTTCACGATTGCTTTCCCGGGCTGAATTGCAGCTGAAGTCAATCGTCAGGCGGAGAATCCGGCAGGACTAGCGAAGCGGCCCTGCCTGATCACTCTTTTCATTGCCTCTGTTCCTGATTCGTGTTCGCATTTTTCTGATTTGGAATCACTCATGACCGTTATCACGACCTCAGGTACCCGCGGCCGAATCCTGTCCCGCCAGCAGGTGCGGTTCAGCGATGCGCCTGTCCGGCTGGGAACGCAGCCCCGCTGCACACAGTCGCAATCCAGTGTTTCGCTGCGGACTGATCCGGACACCGGCGATGTGCTGGCCATCGTCGTGCAGTGCGGTTGTGGAGAGGTGACCGTTGTGGAGTGCAACTACGACAGTCCGCGGAGTGGTGTCGTCTAGAGAACCGGAGCGAGTCATGGGCGTGTTCAGACAACATCGGCATCCATCAAAGCTGCGCCATGCAGTTGCAGTGCTGCTCGTCTGCCTGGTTGCAGGCTCCAGCGCCGGATGTTCGGTCGGCCGATCCGCGTTGGCACACTTGAGGCCCGGACGGCTGACTTCAAATTCAACGTGTGAATCCTGCGGTGCCAGCCTGTGTGTGCAGCCGACGTGTAACGCTCCTGAAGCCGTCGTTGTCAGCGCGCCGCACGATTCGCCTCTGCCCGTTCCGCCGGCGGTGCCGGTAGCGGATCCGGCGATGGCGACGTCCGCAAAGACAGTGCCGTCCCAGCCGATGGCGCAATCGACGCCGGATCCGAGCATCCCCGTCATTCCCCCCATTCCCGACTCGGCCGTCGAATTCGTGGTGCCGAGAGTGCCGGTTGCAGAGGGTCCGGAACCGATCGAATCCAATGAGGAACTGAGGCGTTGTCAGACTCAGATGGCGGAATTACATTCGCGCTTCAGCGACCTTGAGACGACGAACCAGCAGTCGCAGCGCACACTGACCCTGATGCTGGCAGAACAGCACAGACTGAAGCTCGATAATGAACGCCTGATGCATGAACTGGAACTCAATCATCAGCAGGACATCGAATCACTGGATTCCCTTTCGAAGATTATCGAAGACGTCGTCACCGCGCCGGCGGAGACCTCACAGACGCCTGCAGCGGCAGCGAGCGAGACGGCCGGTGCCGGGGCTCTTCCTGCGGTGCCTCTACCCGCAGTGGAAACATCGCTATGACGACAAACGTCGCGCCGCATGAATACTCATGTGCTGAGGAACGCCGAATGCTGCGATCGCTTCTCGCCGTGGCGGCCATCGCTTTCGCACTTCCCGGCTGTCGGATGCAGGAGCAGATTGAATCCGTGCGTTCCCCGGCTGTCGCGACCAGATTCACGGCAAATCCGTTGATGGGAGCCGGCAACAGTCCGGCACCACTGATTCAGCACGGTGTGCCGCATCTGAAGGTCGGTCTGGTCATGCAGAGCCCCGAGTTTCCGGCGCAGGTGCAGTTTGCCGGCATGCTGGGGACGACTCTGATCCGCGAACTTCAGCTTTCACCCGGATCCTGTTCGGTCCGTCCGCTGAATTCTCTGAGTGCAAAAACGGCGATCCCGGCCATCGAACAGAGCACCGGACCGCAGATCATCACGGTGAGTTTTCAGGAAGCGGACTGGGCTGCGCCGTCGGAGCAGGTTCCGATTCCTCTGCAGATGCCCTCGGACGTTCTGCTCGTCGATCAGATTCTGGTGGTACGCGTCATCGAATACCGTCCATATTTTCCGATGCTGGCGACTCTGGAAATCAAATTGCTGAATACCGTCAATCAGGAAGCCATGTTTGAAACAACGGCGAGCTGGACAGCCTCCGACTACGGCCTTGTCGAGCCGCGGCCACGACGGTTGTGGCGACACAAATGGTTCGGTGAGTCGCAGCCCTGTGATCCCTCTCCCGGCCACAACAGCCCGGATGCCCTGATGCGGGAAATCGCTGTGGATCTCTCGGCCTGGTACAACAGCGCGGTGAATCCGGTGATCCCGTAGTCGGATGCCGGTGGATTGTCAATTTCGCGTGCGTTATCCTTCCGACCTGCCATGCACGTCATCGAAATTCAGCCAGTGGTATCGCCGGTCCGCGGGACGATCCGACCGCCCGGTTCGAAAAGCATCACGAATCGGGCAATGATTCTGGCAGCGCTGGCCGATGGGGCGACGACGCTGACCGGGATGCTCGACAGCCAGGACACACGAGTCATGGTTGAGAGCCTGCGGCGGCTGGGCTTTGCAGTCGATCAGAACATGGATGGCTGTCATTGCACGATCGGCGGACTGAGTGGCCGAGTCCCGGCGAGCAACGCGGATCTCCGGCTGCAGAACAGTGGTACCAGCATTCGCTTTCTGACCTCTTTGTGTACTCTGGGAAACGGGAAGTACCGGCTGGACGGAGTCGAACGCATGCGACAACGTCCGATCGGTGACCTCGTCCGCGCGCTGCAGCCACTGGGGGCGAAGATCCGGTTTGAAGTGCCCGGCAGTGATTGTCCTCCAATTGTCGTCGACGGCGCAGCGGGTCGTCTGCAGGGAGGCACGACGACGATTCAGGGTGACATCAGCAGTCAGTTTCTCAGCAGCCTGTTGATGGTTGCTCCGGTCTGTCGCGATCAGGTGGCTGTAAAGGTCGAAGGTGAACTGGTGTCGAAACCGTATGTGACAATGACCGTGCGGATGTTGCAGAGATTTGGTGCAGAAATCGAATTCCCCGAAGATCTTTCTGAGTTCCGGATTCAACCGCAGCCTTATCGGTCAGGCACCTACGACATCGAACCTGATGCCTCTGCAGCCAGCTACTTTTTCGGAGCCGCGGCAATCACGGGCGGAACGGTCACGGTGACCGGCCTGTCCCGCGACGCACTGCAGGGTGATGTCGGGTTTGCAGCAGCGCTGGAGCAGATGGGATGCGATGTCGATTGGGCAGCCGATCGCATCACGGTGACTGGTCGCCCCCTGCATGGCATCGATATTGATATGAATGCAATCAGCGACACGGCTCAGACGCTGTCGACCGTGGCTGTGTTTGCCGACAGTCCGACGACGATCCGCAATGTGGGCCACATGCGGCACAAGGAAACGGATCGCATCGCTGCAGTCGTGACCGAATTGCGCCGCGCCGGTATCCGCGCGGACGAGCATGCAGGCGGGCTCACCGTTTACCCCGGCGTTCCTCAGCCCGCGGAGATTCACACTTACGACGATCATCGCATGGCGATGAGCTTCTCGCTGCTCGGCCTGCGAGTTTCCGGCATCAGAATTCTGGACCCTGGATGCACGGCGAAGACCTATCCGGGGTTCTTCGAAGATCTGTCGGCGTTGTGTGCCGGAGCACGATTATGAGTGACGAATTCCCTCCACCGCGGGCCGGAAGGCGTCAGCCTCTGAAGGAAACTCAGTCAGAGGACTGCACTCTCAACATACCTCAGCCGTATGCCAACGGGCGACTGCTGGCTTTTG
>JANNGQ010000675.1:0-4550 GCA_031403975.1 Planctomycetota bacterium | reverse complement strand
AGCTCAGCAGGCCGGCTTACATCTCGTTGATGAACAGGCGAAAGTTGCGAAGCGGGACTTTGAGCGGTCTCGAGAGCTGCATGAACGCCATGCCCTGAGCGACGAGCTGCTTGATGTCAAACAGTGGGAACGGGACCGATTACTGCTGGAGCAGCAGCGCGCGTCCGGACTTCTGGACAGCATTCGCGAAATCCGGATTACGGATGTCCTGGTTGCAGAGAAGGACGTTGCGGTCGCTCGATCTGCGGTCGTACGGGCCGAGGCGGAGCTGAAGTCGTCGCAACTATGTGCTGCGGCAGCCGGACGGATTCTGAAGATTCACGCGCACCCCGGCGAGCGGATCGGCGACCGTGGTGTGTTGGAAATGGGTGATGTGCAGCATATGCAGGCGGTGGCTGAGATCTTCGAAGGCGACATTGCCATTCTGGAAATCGGTATGCCGGCCGAAGTGATCATCGACGGATCAGGCGACAGTATTCATGGGACCGTCCGCGAGATCGGCAACCTCGTCGCGAGAAAGGTCGTGCTCACCAATGACCCGGTCAGTGATACTGATGCCAGAGTGGTCGAAGTCCGCATTCAGTTGGATCCGGAACAGATTCACAGAGTCGTGAGGCTCTCAAACGCCAGGGTCGAGGTGTATGTGGATACCAGGAAGCAGGACGTGGAATCCACCCGGATTACGAATCATGGTCGTCGTTAGCAGGCAGTCAGTTCCATGTATTCCAGCCTCGTGGTTGCCTGGAGCCAGCTTAGCTTCCACAAAGTGAAGCTCGCCGTTGCTGCGGCCGGGGTCGTGGTGGCTGTGATGCTGATGCTGGTCCAGCTGGGTATCCGCCGAGGAGCGCTGGACAACAGTGTGGCCATCGCGCGGCGTTTGACGGCGGACCTGGTGATTGTCAGCCCCCGCACAAAAACGATCTTTGCGTCGGCTGCGTTCCCGCGACGGTTGCTGTACCGGATGGGGTCGATTCCGGATGTGATTGATGTCGGGGAAATGTACATGGCTCAGGGACGATTCCGGAATCCCTGGGACAATCTTGAATTTCCTGTCAGCGCTTACGGTCTGAATCCGCGGTCTCCGATGATGGACCTGCCAGGGCTGGATGCGTATGAGGACGAGCTGCAGCTTGCGGATCGGGTGCTCTTCGATGGACTGAGCCGAAGGAACTACGGGCCGGTCCTCGGTTATCTGGAGAAAAACGGAAGCCTTGATGTAGAAGTCAATCTGCGTCGGATCAGGATCATCGATTCCATCAATGTCGGAATCTCGCTGAACACGGACGGGAATCTCTACATGTCGCACGCAAACTTTCTGCGACTGTTTCCCGATCGGTTGCCGGGAGCGGTGGACGTGGGACTTGTCAGACTCAGGGACGGCGCGGATTTGTCGGTTGCAAAACAACTGCTGCAGCCACTTCTGGGACAGGAGGCCAAGGTGCTGACACGGAATGAACTCATCGATCAGGAGATAGCGTTTGTCCGCGAAAATGCACCGTTGGACTTCATCTTCGGAATGGGTGCTGCCATCGGATTCTTCATCGGCTTCGTGGTGGTCTACCAGATTCTGTACACAGAGGTGACCAATCACTTGCCGCAGTATGCCACGCTGAAAGCTATGGGATTCTCCGATCGCTACCTGTTGCAAGTCGTGCTCAGCCAGGCTCTGATCCTGTCGCTGCTGGGTTATCTTCCCGGCTTCGTGATGGCACTGGGAGTCTATCGAGTCGCAACCAACGCGATTCAGATGCAGTTCTCGATGACCATCGAACGGGCCGTCTTCGTCTTCGTCCTGACGATCATCATGTGCGGCCTGTCAGCCATGATCGCCATCCGTAAAGTGAAGACCGCTGACCCGGCAGATGTGTTCTGACCAGCTGTTCGGCAGTGTGGGCAGTGGAGAGATCGAAGTTTGGGAAACAGGCGAGATCGAGGCTCGTCACGGCGGAGCGTGACGGCTACTTTGCAAGTACGCGCCGGTAGATTGATCGAACTGGAAGCTAAGCCGCAAATGCAAAAAGGACGGGGCTGGAGACCCGTCCTTCGGATACATTGAGCGCCTGAAGAGTCTGTTCTCTCAGTTTTGCGGGTCCGCGACCGGAATGATCGGCATTCCCGCCTGAACCGTGGTTCCGGCACAATTGCCGCCGGCACAGCCGGTCATGATTCCGGAAGAACCAGGTGCACAAGTGGATGTGCAGCAGACGGTTTCCGGAACCAGAACGCAGCGAGTGTAAGGCACTTGACGCATCACCTGGCGACCGACCATCCTTGTGCACGTCGTCTGAACTTCGCGAGGAACTGCACGACAGACACGATGAGTCGTCGTGTACGGCACCTGCTTTGAAACGCAGTAGGGAATCTGGCGAGTCCTGGTTTCGCTGACCATCTTGCAGACTGAATACGGAATCTGTCGACTTCGCTGTTCACTGACCATCTTGCAGACCTGATAAGGAATCTGCTGAGTCTTCGTTTCACTTTCCATCCGGCAGACTCGATACGGAATCTGCTGAACGATTTCCTTCGCCACCATGCGCGTGACCTGGATCGGAACGGTCTTCACGACGACTTCCGGTACATACCGTGTCACCTGAACCGGGCAGGTCTGCTTCACCACCTGAGGAACCATCACGGTGTACGGAATCTGCTGCTGAACAACCTGCGGACACCACACGCGTCGGCAGACCTGCCGCGGCGGGCACTGTGTCATGCAGACCTGAGGACCGCAAGGACCACAAACGATTCTGGGCACGACCGGTCCGGGAATACTCTGCGTCTGAGTCACCCAGTTTCCGACCGTCCGCTGCACGCAGCGCGTCCGAGTTTCCGGTCGCATCACGGTGTAACAGCGTTCCTGCTGAATCGTATCAGTGACGCATTTCATTATGGTCTGACGGCATTCCTGCTGAATCGTTTCACAGACAGGCTGCTGAATCGTGTAGCGGCATTCGCGAACTTTGTCCTCCCAGACAGGTCGCTGAACTGTGTAGTTGCATTCGCGATAGAGTGTTTCCACAACCGGACGCTGAACACAATACGTTTCTTCTCGTACTGCGGTTTCGGTGACGGGTCGGCAGACGGTGTACGCTTCTTCGCGGATGGCCGTTTCCTGCACTGTGCGGTAACAGGTCTGCTGCACGTCTTCGAACACATTTTCAACGACGGTTCGAGTCGAGGTGTATTCCTGAGGTTCGTATACGGTTTCGCAAACTGTTCTGTAACAGGTCTCAGAGGCGACGCGGCATGTTGTGTAGCACGAGGCTGGTGCACAAGCTGCGGTCGGGCAGCAGTTGTACGACGGAACTCCGCAGAGCCCCGCGTTTCCGACCTCAGGAAACACGGCGAAAGTTGTCAGGGCTACCAGAATGGTTCGCATTTGCACGGTCATCGCTCCGCCATCAATCGGGGTCCTGGCACTTCCATTGCCGACGACTCCGTACCTTGTCTGCGGCGAATGGCCGCTGTCCCTTCAGATTACCCACACCGCAAAACAGGACTCAAAGAGAATCCCCGTCTTAGGTCATTTTCGTCGACTAAAGACAACAAATCTCCGGCTGGCCAAACAGCATATCGCGGGAAGACTGCAAGGTGTGGGGAGTCTGCGGCGGACGCGGGGGAATTATGGTGCTGAAACTCAACAAATCGCTGAAAGGCGCACGGCTGGTGTCCTTCGAATAGTTGTCCATAAGTGAGTTGCGGTTCAAAGTGCTTCAGATTCGCGCCGGGCAAACAATCAAGACGCACTGCGCAAGAATGAGATTCGAATCACTGTCGTCATCGAATTCAGCGGTACTGGTTGCTTGCCGACTTGATGCCTGGCAGATTCACTTCTGAATTTCCCGAGGAAATCCAGCGGCAGCACTCTTGCATCGTGGTCGGCCGAAACCACAATGACGCACGAGTAAGGGCGTGAGATCAGACTCCTTGTGGGGAAAAACCAGCATGGCATTCAAAATCAAGGATCTCATGATTTCCGTTTTGCCTCCGAGTGCCGGCCCGAATGTCCCATGCGGTGGTTGCAGCTACTTCATTACACACGTTCCGATTTACACACCTGCCTGTCCGCCGCCGCCGCCGATTTGCGCAGGCTGTTCGGTTCATTGCTCGAATGTCTGCAGCGGAAGTGCATCGTATCCCGGACCTTGGTTCGATCCGGGTCGTCCGTTTGATCGAACGGGAACCAATTCCATTGAAGGGCTTGGCATACTTAAGCAGCAACTGCGGCAGGCGATTGAAGAGGTCGAAATTCGAGAACGTGTGCTGGAAGAGACCCTCAAGCCGAAAACTCTGGGTGAAGTGGAACAGCTGGAACAGTTACTCACGGAAGCACTTGCTGAATTACGCATAAGAAAAGTTGAGCTGCAGAACCCCGGTAAGGACAAGTGCTGATCCCTTCATTGGTGCCGGGAGCCGTGTGAAATGTCCGAACACTTTGTGGCACCGTGCCGCCCGGCGGGCCCCGGTCATCCCGCACCCCGCGACGGTATGGTCGGGCACTGCATTGCGGGCGGATGACCCGCCACGGCGGCGACCCGGCTCCCAGCCCGGCC
>JANNGQ010000674.1:0-1693 GCA_031403975.1 Planctomycetota bacterium | reverse complement strand
CGCACTTGGTAATAACCCGCTTCATTGGAGCGTGATCACCCGTCAATTGGGTTTGATCGAGCGATTTGTCGAACTCGGAACGCCAATCGACGCGCTCCGCGCCGACGGGCAGACTCCCGCCCTGCTTGCAGTGAACGGTGCGACAGACTATTGGCATCGTGAGACTCGCGGTCGGTCGCATCCTTCACTACGAAACTCCTGGGTGATTGTCGGAAATCTGCTTGCCAAAGGAGCAAGCTATACCATCTCTATTGCGGCCGCTGTTGGCGATCAGGAGCGCATCGAGCAGCTCGTACGAAAAGATGCCGGCCTGGCCAGTCGCCGTGACTCGGCGCGTGTCACGCCATTGTCTTATGCGGCGCGGGAAGGTCATCTGCACATCGTCAAGCTGTTGCTCGAACGGGGTGCCGATCCGAATACCCCGGAAGACCTGGCTCCCGAGGGTCTGGCGCTGTATCAGGCCTGTTGCCGGAATCACGTTGAGATCGCCGAGTTGCTGCTCAGCCACGGTGCCAATCCAAACGCCGGCGTCGATTCGTGTGAGTGCTGTCTTACGATCGGAACGGTCTACCACGGTGACCAGGCGAAACCGCTGCAAGAAATCCTGCGGCGGTACGGTGCCTGGACGCCTCCGTACCGCATGGACGTACAACAGATGAAGCAGGCCATTCGCGAGGCGCATTTGGTGATTCGCGACGATGAGTTTCTCGGCAATCTGATGCGGAAGCGCAATGCACGGCTGCTCGATCTCTATCTTGATTCGGACCCAACCGTTCTGGATCGCATGGATCTCCACAGCGGCATTACGTATCCGCGGTCGTCCGCCCTTGTCCGCAGACTACTGGCGCGCGGACTGGATCCGAACAGACTGGACTGGGTCGGCAAGACCTTTCTCCACGCCTGCGCCGAGAACGGTGACCGGTCCGTGGCGGCACTTTTTCTGGACGCCGGTGCCGACATCAACGCCCGGGACGTCGAATTCCAGGGCACGCCCCTCGCCGCGGCCGTTCGCTCCTGTTGTACAACTGCGGATTCCGAACAAGCGGAGCGCAGCCGACGGATGGTCGAGTTCCTGTTAAAGCGCGGCGCCGCAATCAGCCTGCCGGGCGACGAAACATGGGCGACGCCATTGGCATGGGCACGCAAGCAAGGCCTTGCGGATATAGAGGAGATGCTCCTGAACCACCAGGCCCGATAAAGCGGCTCAGCTCGACCTCTTTATCGAGACCGACCTCTTCATCAATGCGATTGCGGGACAGTTCCAGATGGGATGCCCGGACGGTTCCCGGCAGCTTCGCATGCTGTTCGACGCCGGACTCGAGACCGAGCAGCGGCATGGTCGAGAACGCCAGCCAGGTGCGGGTTTGTCTTTGTTCCTGTTATTGTCCTTTCGGAATTCTGGATGTGGAAAGGCGATGCCTTTCGACGACTGAATTTGGAAAACTCGTCCTGATCGGCGTCAACTTTTCACACCCCACAAAAACAGGAAGGCAACCTCAATGAAAGGCGCTGAAACAAAAAAGGAACTGTCACCGGAACAACGTGCAGAACTTCTCAAAGCATTGAAGGCCCGCTTTGAGAACAATATGAAACGCCATGAAAGTGCTGATCTCGTGCGTGCTGATGGGATTGTCGCACCTGCTGCAGCCCGGACTCTGGCGGGAGTTTTTCGGCAGCCTGATCGAACGCGGCA
>JANNGQ010000673.1:0-4030 GCA_031403975.1 Planctomycetota bacterium | reverse complement strand
TCCTTGGGGAAAGCTCATCACGCGGAGCGTGATGGCTACTTTGCTCCGCCGAGACGAGCCTTTATGAACACGTGTGCCCATCCATAGCATGTTGCTATTTCGAATCATGCGGCAGGTGTCTGGAACATGGACGCCGTGGTTGCTGACGGGATTCTCCTTGGGAGAGGCTCATCACGCGGAGTGTGATGGCTACTTTGCGCCGCTCGACAAAGCTTCCAGCACCGGCTTGATCAGCAGAGCCGTCTTGTAAGTCACGATCCTGGATTCCATTCCTGCTGCTGTGAAGTGGTGCGAAGTGGATTCATGAATGGCGAGCAGGATCGGGGAACCTTCAAACACGGCCAGGGTCTTTAGGCGGGATTCGATGTATTCGGGAGTCCAGAAGCCGATGATTTCCATCAGCACAACTTTGCCCGTGTCATGTCGAAAGACAAAGTCGGGGACGAAAGTCTTCTGACCGGAGAAAAGGAATTCACCTTCGCGTTCCAGAGACCAGCCCTCGCGGACGTCGTCGCCCCATTTCTCGGCGAAGTCGGCTTCGATGGACGAATCGAATTCGGAATCGGGTGGCAAGTGACTCTGCAGTCGATCCTGTTCGCTCAGGTCGAGGCTCAGCTTCCAGCCGCTGCGAGTTTCCACGACCGCATGCATTCTCCAGCCGGTGCAGCAGATGAGTGCCGGCAGGAATTTCGCCATGAGGATTCCGTAGCGACGCGTTTCCCTTAACACCGACGCCGGGCCATCGAGTCGGATGTGGTACGTGCCCTGCCCTGTCCGCTGGATGGTGTGCATCAGCCGCGCGAGCCGGGCAGCTCGGAGGATGCGTTTGAAGTCGCCGGTCGCATAGATGTCCATTGACACCGCTGAATACAGTGCGGCCTGAACCTGCGCGACGTTGTAGCGGGATAAGAGGGCTCGGGCGTTCGGATAGCCGGGGAATTTCTCCAGCCTGTGAAAGTCGATAACGTCGGCAAACAGTTCATCGCGGATGTCGAACCAGTCGCGTCCGAGAGTGCGGGAAATCAGTGCCTGAGTCTCTTCCGAACAATGCTCAAACAGGCTGTCGGCCTTCGTCACGAGCGGATGATACTTTGCAGCGATGCGGAAGACTTCGCGGCGCAGTTTCGGAGCATCGCGGCGTCCGGCGTCGGCGTACTCCGAGACGTCATCCAGCAGCTTGCAGAACCCGTCAATGCGACGCTGAGGACAGTCGGGCTCATCCTGGAAAACGGCCTGGATCTGCCGATGCAATTCTCGCCTCCGCTGACCGGTGCCCTTTTGATAGACGTCCAGCATTCGTTCGGCGAAGCCGATGTACTGAGCGTGCTCACCCGTTGTCAGCCGATCGGGAATGATCTGCTGGCGATGGAAGTCGTACCGGGAAATGGCATGCTCTCTGGTCAGCATGGGATTGACTGTTGGCCCGTCGCTCCGCCGACGGGCAATTTGGTCTCGCACGCAGCGAGATCATTTCAGTATGCGAAAAGAAGTGAATACCAGCCGGCGGAGCGGCTGGTCAACGGTAGTCATTTCTCCTTCGCTGCACGCCTGTGCTTCGTTCCTTCAAATGTGGAATGCTGCCGTCGTTGGCGGGAGCGTTTTTCTTCGTTGGTCCCCGTGCAGACGACTTCGTACAGCACGGCTTTTGCGTTTCCGCTGCGGCGCAGGATGCGGCCCAGTCGCTGGCGCGCCTGTCGGGATGAGGCCATGCCGCCGATCACGATGGCCACTTTCGCTGCAGGCACGTCAACACCTTCATCCAGCACCTGATTGGCGACAATTGCAGGATAGTCGCCGGCCTCAAAACCTTCGAGGACATCCAGGCGTTCCTTCTTGCCGCAATGATTCAGCAGGCAAGGGATCAGAAACCGCAGCGACACATCACGAGCCATGGCATTCGAACCGGCAAAGACGATGCAGCGGTCTCCGGCGTGGAGGCGAAATAGATCTTCCAGCGTTCTGAGCTTCTCCTCCGCCCGATCCTCAATCGCGCGCTTGGCGTGGAATGACTTCAGGGCTCTGCGCGATTCCGGTGAGACTGAGCTTTCGGAACAAACGTCCTCCCAGGTGAACTTCGGATTCTCCTGCCGCTGTTCATACATGTAGCCGCTCACTTCCTCTGACAGCCGGTCATACCGTTTCTGTTCTTCGTCGCTGAGATGTACGGGGATTCGCACGACGTCGTATTCTGCCAGGGTCTGGCCTCGCACACTGCTCATCGGAAGTTCGTACACGATCGGGCCGATCAGTCGGGTGAGATCTGCATGCTTGCCGTCCGACCGCTCAGGAGTCGCCGTCAGGCCAAGTCTGGCCGGTGCCGCGCTCATGCGGGCTGCGTCACGGCGGATCGGTCCGGGAAGATGATGGCACTCGTCAAAAATGATCAATCCAAACCTGCCGCCCAGCGTCTGCATGTGAATGCAGGCGCTGTCATACGTGGTGACAGAGACCGGAGCGACGCGGTAGATACTGTCGCCGATGATGCCGGCGTCGTATCCCAGTGTGCGAAGAATCCGCCGGTGCCACTGATACATGAGGTCTCGCACGGGCGACACGACGAGCGTCGACACGTTCGTCTTCTGCATGATGGAAAGTGCGACTTCAGTCTTGCCGGTGCCGGTCGGCATGACGACGCAGCCGCGCTGGTCGGAGCACAGCCATGCATCGACGGCCTGAGTCTGTTCCGGACGCAATTCGTGCAGCGCATCGGCTCGCCAGCGGACTTCCTGCCAGCCTGCGACCGCATCGTCAATCCGGATGTGCCGTCGCTTCAGCTCTGCGACGACTGATGCATAGTCAATCGCATCACACCGAGCGGCGCCGATACGTTGATCGGGAATCCAGAACAGACGTCCGAACCAGTCATCAAGTTTCTGCAGCGGAATGCCGGTCAGCACAAGCGTCCCGCCCGTGAATTCGAGATTGACAGAATGGCTTCGCGGAGTTGCATTCGGCATCGTGCGCGGATCCGGTTCACATTGTGGCATGACGATCTGAGTGAGCGGCTCGGCGCTAGCCGCCGGTGTGTGTGATATCAATGTCACGACACCGGTGGCTAGCGCCATTCCGCTCCGACTCATTCAGGTTCAGGTATCGCCAGTCTCGTGCGGGAATGATTGGCAAATGACCAGTCAGACGGTTGATAGGCGATGTCGAGTTCCGGCGTGTCGAAGCGTTTGCCATTCTCGGCAAGGCTGTGCATGAGTCGGTCGAGAGTTCCCGTCGTCAGCACTGTCCGCTCGACCGGATAAACTGCGGAATTCGTGTGAATCGTTTCTTCGATGGCCTTCAAGAGGTGTGCGAAGTGACTGTAGGGCTTACCTTCCTGCAGTCGAATCCAGGTCGACAAGGGCAGCGGGCGGTTCTTGAGTCTTGCTGCAAACGCAAATCCCGGAGCCAGTCCTCCGACCATCGCCACGGCTGATTTCAGGCCGTCACGATGTTCCATCAGGTACATTGCTGCCGTCTCCTGTTTCGTCCATTCCGGTGACACACTGACGCTGTTCGGCAGAGTTTTTAAAGCGGTCTCGAACAGTGTGACGGACCACCTATGTACTGGGGGATGACCTGTATGATGAATCTTTCAGTATTGATACGGGCGGCGGAGAATTCCTGGGTGAGTATGGCGTTGGCGTTTCAGAAACGATCGGTGTCGGCGAACCCAAGAAGGTTGCCGCACTGGAGATCTGGCTGTTTGATAAGAACGATATCAAGACTGCCACAAAAGTGTTGATGTCGGAACATGCCTATAACGATCCTAATATTCGGGCGCGGCTCGAGCCGAAGGGTGAGCTGGTGGTCGTAAAGGCGGGCGAACAGGTCCTGCTCGAAACTCAAACCCTGCAGCTGCTGGCAACCATCGTAGATATGGATTACGGCGCAGGCGCCATGCCCCAGAAAAGTTATTTCGACCGCATCACCCTGGAATTGGCGATCTGGCCCCGCAGCGGACAATAATCTAAGCATCTGAATCAAAACAGACCGGTGAAGAGCCGGTCTGTTTTTTTGCTTATAGCTCTTTCGGGGTCTC
>JANNGQ010000672.1:0-2507 GCA_031403975.1 Planctomycetota bacterium | reverse complement strand
TACGAATCCGGCTACAGAATCCGTTCACGGCGTTGAGGAAGCCCGTGTCAGTCGATCTCGCCGGAGTCAGTCTTACCCAACTCGACTTTCCACAACGGCTGGTTGACCTTCTCGCTATTCAGCAGCAACGACTCACCGTCTGCAGTGAAACAAGCAGACTCACCCTGAATCCGCTTCGGCAGAGTCAGCAGCGTGACAGGGCGACGACATGCGTCGCTCCAGGACTCCTCGCCCTCTCGCTCGATCATCGCACCGGAAAACATGTTGACCACCGCCAGTCGTTTGCAGTCCGGAGAGATGTCCATCGCCGTGGCATACGGTACTCCCAGCGACGCGATCGATTCTGCGACTGCGGTCGACGTGCCTTTTTTCAGCGACAACGGAAGTCGGAAAAGCCGGCAACTGAGGGGATCCGATTTTGAAAGCAGCAGGATTTCACGTGTCTTCGTGTCAACGGCCACACTTTCGCAGTCCCGTGGTCCCTCGGGATAACGGAACTCAATTATGGCAAAACCGTCGATCGTGACCTGGCGCGGCTCATTTCCTTCAGGTTCCTGTATCTTTGGTTCCCTGAGCAGCCGCAACTGACACTCCGGAGCGCTGATTCCGCGGACACAGCCGTTATCGCCCGTATCGCCCACCAGCAGCCACTTCTCACCGTCCAGTTCAAACGAACACATGTCTTCCCAGTCGATCGGATCGGCACCCCGGACAGTGACAACTGCCTTTGTCTTCCCGTCCAGACCGACCAAAAACAATCGCGGGAGATCTCCCGAATCGTTATGAATCCAGACAGCGTCAGGCTGCTGGCGACTGATCGCGATCCCACTGGCTTCTGTGATCGCTGGGTCACGAATGACACAAACTTCCACGGCATCGCCATCGACGTTGCCCCGAATCAGGATCGGAGGGTAACGGTCCTCGAGTTCTTTCGCACGAACGTCGGCAAACAGCCAGAGCAGAGTGACAGCAGCGACGATGCAGACAAGCTGCTTCAAGAGCTTTGAGTGTGAATCAGGTTGATGCATGGCGGGGATCGTGCCTCTTGAGTTCCGTTCGGCGGAGCATAGTCCTGGAATCTCTGAAAAGGGAAATCAGCGCGACCGAGCCTGCCAGCCGGAATACTGGACTGCGTTTTTGAGTCGCCGCCGCAGTTCCTGCCTGAACGTTGCGGGCGGCAGCGGATTGCCGAAGACCGGAGTCCAGCTTGCGGCCGATTCGCGGTTGAGCATCGCTTGAGGAATCGCGTTCGGGCTGTTCTGCGAATTATTTCAATACGCACTGTCGGCGGATAGCTGATGACTGTTCGTCTTCCTCGATCACGACTGACAGCCGAGGCCGGGTTGGCTCATACACTACACCCCACAATTCACCATGCTCGCCAGTCGACTCAGTCTATCCAAGCACCTTCAAAAGAGATGGTTGGCCCCGTTCGACCTCTTGACGCCGCCACATTGATGGCGTCACTCGTGCCTTTGTGCTGTTCATCTGAATGGTTCAGGTCGGCCTTTGAAAGCGCCTCATCAAGAGTATCGTACCGAGCGACTTTACTGACTTTCTCGGGGGGCCGGAGAACGGGGCGGGGGCCGGAGAACGGGGCCATCCATCTATCGAACGGAGAACGGGGCCATCCATCTATTGACGAAAGTTTACGTAGAGTGTACAAAAGCCGTTGACTGGGGAATCGAACGTGGAACGGGTTGCGGAGTGTTCTCGATGGCTCGGACGAATCGGCGGGATGTGGTGGCGATTGGTGAGATTCAGTTGTTTCACTGCGTCAATCGCTGTGTGCGGCGGGCATATTTGTGCGGTCAGGATCCGGTAAGCGGGAAGGATTTTGAAGTTCGGCGGGAATGGATTCGTCAGCGGCTGGAGTTTCTGGCTGGCGTGATGGGAGTCGAAGTGCTGGGGTATTGTGTGATGTCGAATCACATCCACTGTATTCTCAGAAGCCGGCCGGATGTGGTTCAGGACTGGTCGGTCGACGACGTGGCTCGGAAGTGGTGGCAGTTGTGTCCGGCTCGCAAGAACAAGGATGGAAGTCCCGCGGAACCGACGGAGTTTGAACTCAACTCGATTCGCAACGACACGAACGGGCTGAAGGAAAAGCGGCTGCGAATGTCGAGCGTGTCGTGGTTCATGCGGTTTCTGTCGGAACGCATCGCGAAGCTGGCGAACAAAGACGACGAATGCACGGGTCGTTTCTGGGAAGGGCGGTTCAAGGCTCAGCCGCTGCTGGATGAGGCGGCGCTTCTGGCATGCATGCAGTATGTGGATCTGAACCCGATTCGTGCGAGCATTGCGGTGAGTCCGGAGTCGAGTGACTTCACGAGTGCTCAGGATCGGATTGCTGATCTGAGAGCGGCTGAGGACGTGTTGACGCAGGGACAATCCCCCTCATCCGGCCTGACGGCCACCTTCTCCCCCGAGGCGGGGGAGAAGGGACAGAACGACGCTGAAGACCGCTGTATCGAACATGGTTCCAGGGCTGGCTGGCTGGCTCCGAT
>JANNGQ010000671.1:0-6552 GCA_031403975.1 Planctomycetota bacterium | reverse complement strand
GTGATATCGAAGTGACGGAAGTTCATCCGGATATGGCGATCGGCCGTGTCCTTGAAGAAACCCGCAACGGCACCATCGAACGAGGCGACAATGTCACAACCAAGCTCTGATCCCAACATTTACGATGGCCTCATGTTCGTTTCGCTGGCTGCCGTCATCATGGGAATTGTATTCCTGGTGCTGGCTCTGAATGGTTACGGCTGGTCGAACGGCAGCTGAGTAATCGCCCCGCAGGGCGGTGCAGGACTCTTGTAGCCGGATTCGTGAGAATTCGGGGGGAGACCGGGTGACTCCGAAGTTTCACGACTCCGGCTACGAACTCATTCCTCCATCTTTCATTTACTCGGTGTGCAGAGCGGCAAGCCGATCCAGATCCGGTTGAAGCCTCCGCAGACCTTCGTCAGGGCTGACCAGCGTTCGATATCCGAAATCCCGCTGAGCGGCCGTGATGCGGTAGCTGTGTGATCCGGCCAGTTGAGCCGCCACAAAGCGCGTCATCGGTGGCTCACCGCTGAGCCGCAGCAAGTACCAGAGTTTTTCCAGCACCGCACCGGCTCGACGTGCAGTCGCCGCGGAAACCATTTTCTTCACTGGTGGCAGTCCGGCACGCTGCAGCAGGAGATTAATCCAGTCCCAGAGATTCACGGCTTCAGGTTCATTGATGAAGTAGGCTCGACCCGCCGCAGTGACGGATGACCGTAAGGATATCTCTGCCTGCAGATGAGCGGCAGCGGCGTTCTCAACGTAAGTCATGGAAACCACGTTTGCGCCGTCGCCGACTCGTCGCAGACGCCCGGATCCGGCTTTCTCGATGAGCCGCGGAATCAGATGGTTGTCGCGAGGCCCCCAGATCAGATGCGGTCGCAGCGAGATCGTGCTGAGCCGGTCACCATCATTGGCCGCAAGCACGGCTTGTTCGGCGAGCGCTTTCGAATGCGGATAGTGACACATCCAGGTTGTCGGATACGGCAGCGACTCATCAGCATCGACGTGGTCCTTTCCGTCGAACACAACACTCGGTGAGCTGGTGTAAATCAACCGGACCACCTGCTGAGCCCGGCAGGCCGCGATGACGTTCAGCGTTCCCTGTGTGTTGGTCCCGTGAAACGTTTCGCGCGATCCCCAGACTCCGGGCACTGCGGCGGTGTGGAAGACGGCTTCGATGCCGCAACAGGCCTCTTTCACAGCGCTCGCATCCCGCAGATCGCCGCGAAGGCACCGCACGCCCATCACATCCAGCGATTGATAATGACCGCGGCAGAAAACCCGGACTTCATGGCCTTCCTGCAGCAGTTGTTCAACGATGTACAGTCCCAGGAATCCGCCGCCGCCGGTGACGAGTACCTTCATAATGTATGACCCGCCCGGTTCCATCAGCTAACTCTGTGAAGGATTCTCGTAGCCGGATTCGTGAGAATTCGGGGGGAGACCCGCTGACTCCGAAGTCTTACGACTCCGGCTACAAACTCATTCTCTCATATTTCTCTGCGAAGAATGCTCCACGGCGTTGTCCATCAAGGCGAACGAATACGGAGCGGTTTACAGTAGTCGTCAGCCGCCCGATCGGCAATAGTCCTGACGTTTAACGGTCTATGTGAAGCACGGGAGATTGAACGATGGTCGCAGGCCCCGCGGAGAATCCGGCGTTCAAATTCAAGTATCTGAATGAGCGCGGGCAGGAGACCGGGTTTCTGTCGACGAAGGGCAGGTTTGACGGCAGTCATTTGCATCTTGGGGAGACAGCGATTCCGGCGAATGCAATTATTCACGTCGACAACCGGGAGAATCGGGTCGTCCTGTCGGTAGCGCAGAAAGAAGGTCCGCCGGCGACAATTCTGTTCGCTGTGACCGGCGGTAGTGTGGTTGCTCTGAAGGCGGCGCTGGGAAAGGTCCGCAGTGCAGCGTGGGCGGCGTCTCATCGTGACGAGCTGAAGTCGCAGGGACGCGAGCAGGAATTCCGGGCCGTCGAATGTCCGCATTGCAAAGCCACGATTGACCTCACCGGGTTTCGAGCATCACCACAGGTGAACTGCAGTTTCTGCCATTCGATTTCAACGCTGCAGGCACCGCGGGCCGAAGAGACGCAGTATCGGATCTGCGACGAGTGCGGCATGTACAGCAAGCCGCGGAAGTTCACGATTTTCTACTTCTATTTCCTGCTTGTCGTCTACGGCTGGCACAGCCGGTCGACCTGGCGCTGCCCCGCCTGCATGCGCGGTGATGCCTGGAAGATGCTGTTCGGAAACCTGGTCTTCATTCTGGGAGTTCCGGTGGCGATCGTGCAGTTGATCCGCGCTTACGGGGGCGCCGATCTGAAGTCGATGTATCGCGGGCTGGATTCCGCAAATCTGAAAGCCCGCAAGGGAGATCTGGCGACCGCGATCTCCGAGTACCGGAAGATTCTGGAGTCGCATCCGCATGCAGCTGGCGTCAAATACAACGTAGGACTGGCAATGGTGCAGCAGAATTTCATGGACGCCGCTGCCCAGACACTGGATGCCGCTCTGAACGACTGCTGCAATTATCAGCCGGCCGCACAGCTGCTGGCACACTGTTACACGCAGCTGAACGAACCTGAAAAACTGGCGGCTCTGAAAGCGGAATGGGGTACAGCCGAGGACGGGGATTCGCTGGACGAGCGGAAGGACGAGGACGCTGTCGAGTGACCCGATGTTCGAGCGACGTCAGCCGGCTTCTTCGAGAAGTCTGTTAATCGTAATCCGAGCCTGAGCTTCCGACATGGCGATGACTCTGCGAAAAATCGCCACATGATCAATTCATGCCCACCATCACCGAGAGACCAATGTCCGAGCGCGTTCAGGGCCAACGGCCCGACGCTATCCCAGCTTGGGCCATCGGCCCCGGAAACCTCTGTGTGAGAGTGCAGACGCGAATGTCTGTCTGCTGTCGGGAATCCCTATATTAGCAAATGTATTCCGCAGCGCTTCACACCCGCGGCTTCGCTGCTCCGCCGATGGCAGCCAGCAGCCGGTCGCGTTCTTCGATTGCGGCAGCAATCCTGTTAATCCCCGAGGCATCAAGCACTCTGTCGCCGGCGCTGACGGTCTGCTCAATCTGCTGCGGGCTGCGGGCACCGACGATGGCGGATGTCAGCTCCGGACGTCTCAGAGTCCATGCGATTGCTACGTCGGCAACGGTCCAGCCAAGTTGTTTCGCCTGTCCAGCAAGGGTTGAAACAAACGCGAGGTTGATCTCCAGCTGCGGCGAATGGAACCGCGGATCCTTTGAGCGATGATCTTTGGGTAACAAGGAGGCGACTCGCTCCGCTGTGAAGGTTCCCGTGAGCAGTCCTTTTCCCATCGGGCTGTAACAGATGACACCGATGTTTTCACGACCGCAGAACGGCAGGATTTCCGTTTCAATGTCGCGGGCAATCATGCTGTACGGCGGCTGCAGCGATGTGATCGGATGAATGGCCTGCAGTCGCTGCATCTGGCTGACCGAGTGGTTCGAGACACCGATGTGCCGGACTTTGCCCTGTTGTTTCAGTTCGACCAGCGTCTGCCAGCCCTCTTCGATGTCTTCATCCGGTTCCGGCCAGTGCAACTGGTACAGATCGATGCAGTCCATCTTCAGCCGCTTCAGACTGGCTTCGCATTCGGCGATCACACTTTCACGACGCAGGCAGCTGCCGATCTCGCCGTTGCCGAGTGCGATCCGTGCACACTTGGTCGCGATCAAAGGCCGGTCGGCTGCGGGAATCGCTTCCATCGCTTTCGCAACGAGGACTTCACTGCGGCCTTCGCCGTAGATCGCAGCTGTGTCGATCCAGTTGATCCCCAGCTCGACGGCCCGCACGACGGCATCCACAGCAGACTTCTCATCCTGATCGCCCCAGCCGAACTTCCAGTCCCCGCCGCCGATCGCCCAGGTACCAAGTCCGATTACACTGATCTTCAGCCCGCTCGGGCCGAGTGTCCGAAACTGCATTCGATGATTCCTTCTGCAGGGCGTCTCAGCAGGTGTGACTTCACTTTCGTGAATCGCACTTTACGATCTGTTGTCCGAAAGTTCATCGTTGTCCATGGAATGCTCCTGTGTGAGCCCCGCGAATGAGAACCGTCCCTGTGCTGATCTCGATTGCAACATTGATTGCAGCTGCCGCTCTGGGGATGGTGCCGCATGAGCCGCCGGCTCAACGGTCAAAGCTGTTCGATGTGCCGAAGAACCGACTGGAGCGACTCCGGCTGCAGCAGGTGCTGCGGTTCAGCCTTGCTCAAAGACGGCTGGATGTGGCGAATCAGGCCGCCCGTCGCCTGACACAGCTTGAACCGGAGGAGCCGACCGGCTGGTACAACCTTGCGTGTGTTCAGGCCGTATCGGGTGAGATTCAGCCGGCCCTTGCCAGTCTGAACGAGGCGGTTCAACGTGGTTTCAGAGACACGCGCCAGCTGGAATCCGATGTTGACCTTCAGTCCCTCAGGGCTGACGCTGCCTTCGACGGGCTTTTGAAAGCCGCTCGGGAGCCATTCACACCCATTGATCCTGCACTGAAGTTTCAGCCAGGCGGGATCGCAGACGGAGTGGCTCTGGTCACGGAACAGAACACACGCTGGGATGACAGCCGGATGTCGTTGATCACATCGTTCACTCCGTTGCCGAAGCCGGAATCAACAACCGTAAGCCTCGGAACCTCGCCGGTGGATCTTGCGGTCAACGGCTGGTTCAGCGAAGGAACCGCGGCCGGTCATCATGGCGATCTCTATGACAACCGCGACCGTGATCATTCGAATCTGAACCTGGCCAGGTTTCCTCAGCTGGTCCGAGTTGAATATTCACCGGAAGCATCAAAGGCCGACGCGGACTGGGGAATGCGGATCGGCCAGACCTTTGAGCTTCCGACATTCGGCAATTCTTCCACCTCGCATGTGAATTCTCCATTCTGGCGCAGCAATCCTCGGTCACTGATGCACGACGATCGGCTCATGAAAATGGCCTATAACGAGTTCGTGAGCAATCAGCTGTACTGCTATCCGGAGCACAATGACTTCGATCCGACGCATGGCGACGTGTATCCGGCGAATACGCCGTTCTGGGTCATTTCACAGGGATCGTCGGGGTCAGACCAGCCGTTTATGGAGGCGATCGCGCTGACTCTGGCGGCCTTTCGCCCGGAAGTGAAGCAGGCGCTGACAGAGAAGCGAGTGCTGATGCCCGTGGTGCAGATGCTGCTTCGTCGCAGTCTGAAATCTGTCCAGTCGGATGATGATTATCTCAGCGGCAAAGCCCATCCGGTCGTCTTTCAGAGTTCTGAACTGGACGGGCTGCGAATGGTGCAGATGGCACACGACCTGACGTTGGAATCTCTTCCCGCGATCGTGCGAGTCAAGGTGACAGGAGAAGACCTGGGTATTCCCGGACGAGACTATTTTCATCCGAATCCGGCGGAGAGACTATGCGACACACCCGCGGCCATCGCGCGCATCTATCGATCCAGTGCGTTTCAGCGACGCATGGTGATTGATGCCGCCGAGAGCGTGGAGTTCAACGGACGATCGTTGAAGTTTCGCTGGGTAGTGCTGCAAGGCGATCCGGACCGCGTTCACATCCGACCGCTGGACAGGAATGGTTCACGAGCTGAGATGATCATCGAGTGGCATGACAGGGCGGCAGTGCCCCGACTCAACGGGATGCAGACGAACCGAGTGGACATCGGCGTGTTTGCATTGAACGGAGTGACGATTTCGCTGCCCTCGTTCGTGAGTTCGTTCACGCTGGCGAACGAGAAGCGAACGTACAATGACAAACAACAGATTCAGTCCATTGACTACGTTGACGCTGACGTCAGCCGTCTTTACGTTGATCCGCTGATCGACATCCCGAAATCATGGCGTGACGAGTACCATTACGATTCCGACGACGAGTTGCTTGGCTGGACTCGGACATTTCCTGGTGCCCCGCCTCTGGAATTCTCCGCCGACGGGCGACTGATCGTGCGGAAGGATGACAATCGCGAGGCCGTCGAATGGCGCGACGTTCTGTATGAGGCAGCGTCGATCAGTGGCAGGCCGGCAACTCTGAGGCAGGTCGTGAGTGAAGGTGACGAGCAATGAGTGCAACGGCGAAGTTTGTACTGCTGGCGATGATCGGGACCGCAACAGGCGCAGGCCATGCCGACGATCTCGATCCTCGGCCGTTCGGAGGAGAGTTCCCGGCACTCGACTCAGACGCCACGGGTGATTGGTGGAAACCGACAACCGTCGCACGAGGCCCGAACAAAGGAAAACCTCAGGAAGCAAGGCTGCTCGTTCCTCGCGATCAGGTCGTCGCGTTTGCGCTGTACACACAGGATCACGGTGTGCTGAAACTCTCGGCTCAGTTGTATCCGCTCATGCCGGACGAACCGCGCAGAGTCACGCTGGAATTCAGAGACGGCGACCAGTGGCAAGCGGTGGCGGAATCTCCTGTGCTCTATCCCGGCTGGAGCGCGCATTTTCGTGTCGAAAACCGGGACAGTTCGAAGCAGGTTGCTTATCGGGTTCGCCTGGCAGATCAGTCACAGTTCGAAGGCACCATTCGCCGTGATCCGTC
>JANNGQ010000670.1:0-10676 GCA_031403975.1 Planctomycetota bacterium | reverse complement strand
ACTGATTCAGGCCGTTCTGCACGGCCTGATAGGCCCGCACAGCATCGGCAGTCGCTCCGCTCAGATTGCTGACAATTTCCCGCTGCTGTTCCTTCTGGATCACCCGTTCCCGGGCGAGCGCCAGTTCGGCGTGATCGACTGCGGCGTGGCCCTTTCGGTAGCCGATCGGGACCGTCAGTTCGACGCCCAGCATCCATTCCTGCTGGTCAACATTGGCGAGGTTTCCCAGAGAGGAAGCCGGAGCGTTAGTGCCCTGATTACCGCTGTCGATGAATTCGTCGCCGAAGCCGCGGAACCGATATCGTCCGACTGCATCCAGCCTCGGATTGACAAAGTTCTTCGCCGCCAGCAGCTCAAGTTCTCGCTTCTTGACGGCAATGTTCTGCTTCTGCAGCTCGGCCCGCTGAGTCATCGCTTCGTGCAGACTGCTGTCCCAGTCGAATTGGATGGCGGCCATCGTCGGCTCTTCGAGCGGTCGGATCAGGGAGCCGTCGGAGGCGGGAAGTCCGATGAGCAGCCTGAGCCGGCGTTCTGCAGACAACACGCCTCCGCCCGCCTGAACAGTCCCGCCCGTGGCACCATTCCGGACTTGAGTCCCTGGCAGCAGGCGTCCGGACAATGCTTCGTCCACCTCGGATTTCAGCTGATAGTATTGCTGTCGGGCCAGTGATTCTTCCGCTTGCGCGATGCTGCCGCCCGTCGCCAGCGATTTGGTTTCGTTCCAGACAACCAGAGCCTGCTCCATGGCCTTCTTTCGGGCATCCAGCTCCCGATACGCCAGGTACAGGTCCCAGTAGGCGTTTTCGACGTTACTGACGAAGTCAGTCAGAGCGATCGTCAGGTCGTGCTGATTGATATCCGAGTTGGCCTTGGCAATCAGAATGCCGTTATATACTCCGGGAGTTGATCCCGGGCCGGCGATCCGGTTGAACTCCAGTCCGCCCCCCTGAAGCAGCGGCTGGCGGATTTCAGCTTCCAGCCAGGAGTTCCAGGAACTTACAAACGTATTTGCAGGTGCGTTGTTCGAGTCGTAATTGTTCACTCCGCGGACAGCCAGCAGCGATCCTGTCGCCGTGCGCTTCGACAGTTCAATCTGTTGATCATTCAGATTCTGCTGGAAGCCTGTCGCACCACCGGCGAAGAAGCTGTTATTGTAGATCCGGTCGTTCCTGTTGAAGGCCGCCGAAGCCGCGAGTTGAGCATCAAAGGCGCTGAGCGCTGCTTCCATGCCGTAGCGAGGATCAGCTTCCTGCATCCGGGTGGCCAGCGACGTCCGGACGGTGTCGGGTGCACGCAGTATTACGCCGCCGATGTCGCGCAGAACTGTTGAGTGCTGCAGACCATCACGAAGTATGTCATCCAGAGTCCGGTCCACATACGTCAGCTGCGATTCCGCCACAATATCTGCCGTGATGGGAGCTGCTGAGTGGCTGGCTTCGTGGAAGATCGGCGGCGCAGGGTTATCAATTTCAGAAGTCACACGATCGACTTCACAGGTGTCATTGCCGACCGTCTTATGCCACTGGCGCGTTCCCCCGCAGCCGGAGGCGAACACCGAGAGCATGAGTGCGACACAGACGCCCCCGCGGCGAACTCTGCGATGCGGCCGCTGCAGACAATTCCGCAGCAGAGTTCTGTACGAGCTTAGCGGCATGTCGATCCATCCACCGTCTGAAGTATTGGGCGTCGGTTCTTCCTGAACGCGCCGGTTAGGACGGGAATGGCCGCGCAGCCAGGTTCCGCCCCGTATCATACATCGGCAGCGGTTTCGGCGGATTTCAGAGAAACTGCCGTACGGATGCGTTTCTGAAGTGCTCCCATGCAGGCTTATACACGCCTGCCGCAGAGTATGGAGAAACACCGGCAGAAACGGCCGGTTCTCGGCCAGCCGGAGCCCTGCATCCAGTGGCAGGTGCACCGGACGGCACCGCAGACATCGAATCCTGTCGCAGCGTGTGGTAGGCTGCCGACAAGAGTGTTCCCAGCACGGAGCGAGCAGTGAAACTTGAGTCGCAGACCGTCAGCCGACCCGAACTGAACGAAATGCTGGCGGCGGCCGAACTACACCGGCTTCGCGCCCCGGATACGATCGATCTGACCGAGTGTCTGATGGAAGAAATCCTCCGCTCACTTTGTGCGGTTCGTGTGCGGCTTTGGGGAATCTTGCCGGAGGGTCCATCTCGGCTGCTCGCCCACAAGGGTCGGCCTGGCGGTCCGGATGACAGTTTTGCAAAGTCTGCACTACCGGGGCTGGTACGCCGTCACAGGCCGGAACACTCCGAAGCAGCTGCCGCAGAAACGATCTGTGTGACCTCCTGCGGGATCTGCGACGGATTCCTGGCAGTGCTCGAACTGCATCTTGCATCCAATCCCGACGATCAACTGCTGCTCGAACTGACGGAAATCTTCGCGGATCTGCACCGCCGGAAAATCGTCGCGGCATTCGTTTCCAGGACAGGCCGTGAACAGACACTCCGGCAGATCATCGCGCTGCTGCATGCCGACCTGGATGCAGTCCGCGTGGCCAATTGTCTTGCCAGTGATGCACCTGAGTTCTTGAACTGCCGCCGCATATCCGTGGCCCGCCGTCGATCGGGGCGCCGCTGGGAACTGATTGCCGCGACGGCCGTCAGCTCACCTGATCCGCGGTCGGACACCGCTCGATGGCTGTGCGGTCTGATCGAGTCGGAATGCAGCAGAGAAGCATCCGGCACCGGATCGAAGTCCGGCGATTTCGGAATGGGGGATAAACCCGCAGACTCGGTGATCGTGCGAGCGTTGACAGGTTCCGGTCGCTGCGGCGACGCGACCTGGGCGGCAGTGTTTGAATTGCGCCCCGGCAGTACGTTCGCCGACGATGACGCGGGCTTCATACAGATCTGCCGTCATGCCTCGCTTTCACTGCAGAACTGCGACAGCCTTTCACAGTCGGTCTGGAGTCGTTCATTGTCCGGCCTGCCGCGCTCGATGCGGCAGCGCCGATTGATTGTCGGCGGAACTGTGGCAATCCTGATCCTTGCGGGACTCATATTCTGGCCGACCGAATTGCGGATCGAAGTTGCCGGCCGGCTGGTGCCGTCGGAACGAACATTCATCTTCGCGCCTGAGGAAGGAGTTATTACAGAAGTCCTGGTCGAAGACGGTGCGTCTGTCACCAAAGGGTCTGTGCTGTGCCGACTGCGGAATGAAGATCTGGAGATTCAGCTGGAGTCGCTGGACGGAGAACGGGCGTCGGCAACTGCGCGGCTGGCGGCCATCGCATCCCTCCGGGGGGATCGCAGTCTGAGCCAGGACGCATTGCTCTCGGCAGAGCAGGCGGAATTGCAGGAGAAGCAGAGTTCCCTCGAATCTCAGGCCGCTATTCTGAACCGCCGGATTGCCCGGCTGTCAATGGAATCCAGTCTCGACGGACAGGTGTTCGGCGACCGGCTGCGGGAAACACTCCGAGGCCGCCCGGTCCAGCGCGGTCAGTATCTGTTTGAAGTGGCGAACCCGGCGAGCGGCTGGGAGCTGGACCTGCGGATTCCCGAAGCCGACGTCCGGCATGTACTGAATGCACAGGCTGGCACCGATGGGCGGCTGAGCGTTTCGTTCGCACTGGAGACCACTCCGGAGTTGTCGTTGTCGACGACACTGTGGGAGGTTTCTGCCGGAACGGAAGTCGACGAATACGGTCGCCTTTCAACGGCAGCCACTGCGTTGCCGGAGAATGTGAGTCTGCCGAACGCGCGACCCGGAGCGGGTGTTGTCGCGCAGATTCATTGTGGAAGGCGATCCGTCGGATATGTCTTGTTTCGTCGCATCATCGAGGCCGTTCAACGGCGATGGTGGCTGTAGACTCATTTTGGATCCGGGGCCTGCTGCGGGACGAACGGTCGTTTTCGTCCCGGGTCGGAATTCTGATCTCTGTTCATGGAATCTGCTCATGCCTGAACTGTCGCGCTGTCAATTCTCAGACGGACCATTCACCATCGATCGGCGTCTCGCATGGTTGCTGTTTCCGCTGCTGCTCTCGATTTCTATCGCCGCAGTGACGAAGGTTCGCGGTGACGAGAAGCCGGCAGCCGGCTCGATCGAAGCTCAGGGCTCGTTCGTCCGGGTCAAAGAATCGGCCACACTGCCGGCGCTGGAGCGCGGGCAGCTCAGGGACGTGCTCGCTGTACCGGGCGACAGTGTGCCGTCGGGACAAGTGCTGGCCATGCTGAACGACGCAGAAGCAACGCTGAACCTGGAACTCGCGCTGCTGGATCTCGCCATCGCGGAGAAGCAGCATCAGGATTCCGTCGCGGTGCCGATCGCGAAAGCCACGCTCGAAGAAGCAAAGCTGCTGCTCGATCAGGCGCGACTCGAACATCAGGTTTTCAAAGCGGCCGCGGAAACGGACATCGGCGTGCGCCAGGCGACCAAGGACAGTGAAGTGTCGCAGACGGAACTTGACCGCGCGAATGCGGCACGGCAGGAATTCAGTTCCAGCGTCTCAGAGCAGGAGCTGTCCAGGCTGACCCTCGCGCGGGACCAGAATCTGTTGAAAGTCGAGAAGTCGCGGCACGATCAGTCGGTGGAACAGCTTCGCAGTCGCAGCAAGGAATCGCTCGTGGCCCAGCAGCAGGTGGCCGTTGAGCGGCTGGAACAGTCTCTGAAAGAAGCCGAAAATGCCATGGAAATAGCGGCGCTGAAGATTCAGAGCCTGAAAAAAGCTGCGGCGATTGCCGAAGAACGCGTTGAACGCCGACGACTCAGAGCTCCTTTCGCCGGGACGATTGTCGAAAAACTTAGGAACACGGGTGAGTGGGTCGAGTCCGGTGATCCGGTCCTGCGCTTGCTGCGGCTGGATGTGTTGCTGATCGAAGGCTACGTCAGTGCGCAGCGAGGCTCGCCAATGCTGCGGGGTCACAAAGTCACGGTCGTCTGCGATGCAGCCGGCACACCTCGCAGGGTCGAAGGAAAAATCGTGTTTGTCAGTCCGGAAATTGATTCAGTCAGTCAGCAGGTGCAGGTCCGCGCGGAAATCGGCAATCCGGATCTCGCCCTTCGTCCCGGGCAGCCGGCGCAGATGTGGATCGCACCGTAGTTCCGCCGGCTCGCCGGATTCATAGACCTGCGCTGTATCCCGGGATTGCTTTTATGAGCTCCGCACCCGTAACTCAGGACGCGCCGATCCAGTGGCGGCTGCGCGAAGATCTGGCGGTCGGCCCGTCTGATACGTTGATGGGTTCGGCATGGACAATTAAGGACCCGCTGCGGCTGACATATTATCAGGCCGGGGCGGAGGAGATGTCGTTTCTGAGACTGTTGAACGGTCGCGCGACGTTGAATGACGTCCTGCGGGGTCTTCAGCAGCAGTTTCCGGAGACGCGTTTTTCTGCGGAGGATCTGCAGTTGTTCCTGTCGAGCGCGATCGCCGGCGGCCTTCTGAGGGCCAGCGTTCCGGGACACAGCAATCGGCTCTCGCAGGTTCTCCGGCTGCGATCGTCGCAGGCGTTTGTGAGACGTCTGCTGTCCCTGCTGACGTATCGATTCCGAGGTATCGATCCGACACAGTTGCTGGGCACGCTGGATCATCTTTTCGGCTGGTTGTTTCACACCCGCTTCCTCATCGCCGGTGGGGGACTTGTGGCCGTTGCCCTGTCGATGGTCCTTGCGAGGCGGGTTCAGTTTGAAGCGGAACTGCCTGGTATCGTCAGTCTGTTCACTGTGACCAATCTTCCCTTGCTGGCCGCGGCGGTTGTCTTCATCAAGGTCCTGCATGAAATCGGACACGGACTGACGTGCCGGCATTACGGTGGTGAATGTCATGAACTGGGACTGCTGTTCGTGGGATTCGTGCCGCTGCTTTACTGTGACGTGTCGGATTCGTGGCTGCAGCAGGATCGTCGCAGACGAATGCTGGTGTCTGCCGCAGGGATCGGCACGGAACTGCTTCTCGCAGCGGTGTGTGCCGTGATGTGGTCATTCAGCCGGGCGGGAACTCTCCACAGTTTCCTGCTGAACGTCATGGTTCTGAGCTCTCTCAACACGCTGCTGATCAACGGCAATCCGCTGCTGAGATATGACGGCTATTATGTGCTGTCGGACTGGCTCAACATTCCGAATCTCGCCGCAGAATCCCGTGCTGCGGCGGTGAGCTTCTTTGACAGAATCGTCCTCGGCACTCCAGTCCACCTGACGGCAATCCGTACGAGCGTGTTTCGGTCTGCGATGACGGTGTTCGGGACGGCGTCGATGGTCTATCGAGTGATCATGGTGACGACGCTTCTGTGGATTGTGCATCTGACACTCAGGCCGTGGCATCTGGAATTCGTGACCGGGATACTCGTTGCCAGCACGGCAACGGGATGGGCCATCGGAGCTGTGCGGGGTCTCCGCAGCCGGATTCGCGATGCATCGTCCAGCCAGGATCGGCGGCGGCGCGCCAGCGTCGGATTCCTGTTGATGACATTCCTGGTGGTTCTTCTGCTGACCGTACCGCTGCCATATTCTGTCGAAGCCCCGTTCACGATGTCACCGGGGGTCAGCACACCGATCTTTGTTCTGGAGGAAGGCAGAATTCAGCCCCGCGTTTCTCCGGGAAAGTCGGTGCAGCCCGGTGATGTGATTGCTGTTCTCGAAAACAGTGAACTCGAATCCGCGGTGGCCAGAGCTGCAGGTGAATTGCGTTTGGCTCAGACGCGTGCAACCGCATTATCAACGCAGCGTTCGTCGAGTGCAGAAGCCGCAAGTGCACTTCCCGCAGCGCTCAGGACAGTCGAGTCGCGGGAAATCCGGCTGGCCTCACTTCTTCAGAAGCAGAAAGATCTGACGATCATCAGCCCCGTGTCGGGGACGATCCTGCCTCCCAGAAACAGGCCGCGTTCGGCGGCCCGGGGGGGCCGGGATTCTGCCTGGTTCGGCCAGCCGCTCAGTGTTCAGAATCAATCCGCGTGGATGACAAGTCAGACGCTTCTTTGCTGGGTCGGCCAGCCGGCTGATCTGCGGGCGTTCTGTCTGCTGACTCAGCAGGACATTGAACTGATCGCGGACAACGCATCGGTCACGCTGACGTTTGCGTCTCTGCCGTCGTCCGTTTTGGAGGGTACAGTCCGTCAGAGAAAATCGATTCCGGAATCGGCCGTTGATCGGGAACTCGTCGCAAACCGGATGGTCGCTGTCGTCAACACCGAGTCCAATCGTCCGGGAGACACTCTGTTCGGCATCTACGTTGATCCCGCCGACAGTCCGACAATGCTGATGCCGCCACTGTACAGCACGGGCTATGCCACCATCCGCTGCGCCCCGGTCTCACTCGTCCGCCGGGCCTGGCGCTTCGTGTGCCACACGTTTACATTTACCGGCTGAGGCGACGGAAGCAGGATCAACTCCGTCGCCATCGCAAAGCAAAGGCCCGAAACTGCGGACGCAGGCGCGAATGGCATGGACTTAATCAGCGGAATGGCGCTACCCACCGGTGTCTGTTCGTGACAAAGTCGCGAAAAACCGGCGGCTAGCGCCGTGCCGCTGACGGTCAATGCGCAAAGTTTTCTCTCCCAACGCTGAGCCGGTACCTTCGGCTGGGCGTTAAACTGCACTGCAGTCGGTCCCCGTTCTCGCAGACGTAGCTGCACCATTGCTTGCACTTCTGAAACCCAGGCGATGCAATCCGCGGATGACTCCAGAGCAACCGATCGCCAGGCACGTCTTGAAACGATTCCGAATGCCGTGAAACGGGAGTGCCGGTTTGTCGACGCAGGAATTCTGGCTGAAGCAGCTTGGCAGTCTGAAGACCGACAAGGGAAACGCGCCCCACAAACCTTTGCTGTTGCTGACAATTCTCGAGGTCGCCGAACACGATGGTGACTTACCAGAGACGCTCAGCTTGACGCCGGAGCTGGCATTTCGATTTCGGGAGTTTGAACATGTGGTTGCTCACCGGCGCACACAACGGCTTGATATCCGGATGCCGTTTCATCACCTGGCAAGTTCGCGAATCTGGACAGCTCGAACGAAGGATGGAGAACGATCGCCTCATCGAACTGTGACCGCCGTCGTAGATGTCGATCCTGCGTTCCGATTGGCATGCCTCGATTCCCAGTTTCGCATGTTGGCTCGAAGTGTCTTAATCCAGACATATTTCGAACCGATTGAGCAGCTGCGATTGATGAAGCTCGTTGGAGTGGCAACCGACCAGCAAACCGAACTCACGAGCGAGATACCGCTTGCCTATTCGCAGGAGATCCAAAAGGCGGTTCGCGACGCTCGTTTCCGCCTCGATGTGGTCCCGACGTACAACTATACCTGTGCTTTGACCGGATATCGGGTGACCACTATCGACCGCGGTGCGATCGTTGATGCCGCGCACATACATTCATTCAGTGCTTCACGGGACAATGACCTGCGAAACGGCGTTGCACTCTGCAAGAACGCACATTGGCTATTTGATGTCGGGTTATGGTCAATCGACGACGAATACCGAGTGCTCGTTGCGGAAGATCTGTTTGAAGAATCAGCGCCCAACCAAATGTCGTTGCATTGGTTCGCCGGCAAACAGCTGAGCCTGCCGCGAAACAAGGAACACTGGCCCCTGCCGAAATACCTGGCAGCTCACCGTCGGCAACATCACTTTTGATCACTTAATCCGAGATGCGCAATGACTGCTTCTGCGGTGCGAGCCACGGCACTGCTGGACTTCGAGAGCCTTCCGCCGATCATTGCCCGCCCTTCCCAGAGCTTTCGGTTAGCGCGTGACCAGTCCAGCGTTGCAAGTTTTCGCAGCTCGGTCCTCCAGCGACGTGGAGACCGCTGAAGCAGCTTGCGTCCGGCTCGCGCGATCGCCGCCAGCCCGATGCCGTGAACATGGACGTAAGACTGCCGGATTTCGGCGCTGGAACGAGGCCCGTTAAGTAGTTCCTGCCATTCGGGAAATTGGGCTGCTACGGTTGACCAAAACTCGATCGCCAGCTTGAGTTGATCATCGTACGGTTCGTCTTTGTGACCTGACAGCAACGTCTGGTTCGCCTGGTACAGTGCACTCAGTGTGAACAGTTTCCGTGAGCGATTCGAGATTGCCGTCTTCTCCATCTCGATGGAGTCTGCAAAGAGCGCTACTTCCGTGATCATTTCGCGGGTCAGCCTGGCAATATCGTCTCGATCGTCGAGTCCGATTCGCAGAGACTGCGGCGATGAACGTTCATGCCGTTTCACGTCACTGTAAATCTGACCGCGTCGGCTTCCGTCCGCGTCTTCAAACAGGATCAGCGGCACGCAAAAGTCGGCCAGCGTGGCGTTCAGTTGAAAGGCCTTTTGCAGGCCGTAGAGACGATGAATCCCATCCTGCACTATGAGTCGGGCGTCTATTGGGATTTGAAGTTCTCCAATTGCCGGCGAACCGCGACGAGTCGTCCCCGATGGCACGAAACGCAACGTGCATTCCACTGAAATCGTGACGGCCGACAGAGTGACGTCGTCGACATTTGCAGCGAAATGACGAGCAATCTCCCGAACTCGTTTTCCGTCGGCCTTTCGGAATTGTTGCGCGTCTCCCGGGCCAGATGAAATCTTCACTGGGAACAGCCTGGGCAATAGCCGGACCGGGCACATCGCGCTGAAGCATGGACGGCCAGATTGAAAACCCCGAATGGCGGGGAGAGTGAACTCGAACGCACTCATCGACAAGAACTCACTTTCGGAGACTCGTAAGACTCACACCACGACAACAAGGCGACTCCACTCAAGAGCTCAGGAATCCAGTCACAGGCATGTCGTGTCTCAAACGATATGCGAATGGTCTGGTCGATTCGATCGTGCCTTGATGACATCGCCATCAGCACATGGCTCGTTGTATAGCTGCTGCTGGTGCAGGCGGAGCCGTTGCTGATGGCGATCTGGTCTCGCAGAGACAGCATCAGAGCTTCGCTGTCGATCCCTGGAAAACTTACGTTCAGCACATGCGGCTGGCTCCGCGTCACGTCGCCGTTGATTTGGTGCTCCACCATTTCCAGGGCCAGGAGCAGTTCCGCACGAGTCTTCTCCGCCGTCGCCCGACGCTGCTTCCATTCCAGGCCGGCCAGCCGAGCGGCCTCGCCAAAGCCCACGGCCAACGCCACCGGAACCGTTCCCGGCCGCAGACCCCGCTCCTGGCCTCCGCCGTACAGCAGCGGTTCCACCGGGCGCTTCTGAGCACCGTTGCGGCGGACGTACAAAGCTCCGATGCCCTGAGGCCCGTAAATCTTGTGGCCGCTGATCGACATCATGTCGCAGTGCAGAGTTTTCAACGCGTCGACTTCGAAACCAAGTTGCTTCATCCTCTCCAGCGGCTCCAGCACTGCCTTGTGTTCAATCATGGTGCTGATGATGTGTCGACGGCCGGTGCGCTCAGCGTACTGCTGCAGCCCGAGAATCGCGATGTTGTTACTCTCGGTCGCTCCGCTGGTGAAAAAAATCTCTTCCGGCTTCGCTCCGATCAGGTCGGCGATCTGCCTGCGAGCATTCTCCACGGCGTCCTTCGCTCGCTGTCCATACACGTGAGTCCGACTGCCGGCATTCGACGGCGTCAGGAACCACGGAGTCATGACCTCAAGGACTCGCGGGTCCATCGGCGTTGTTGCGTTGTGGTCGAGATAGATGGGGAGCATGGCGGAAGGCAGGATTCAGGATTCAGAGAGCAGGGAGTCCCTTCTCCCCCGAGATCGGGGGAGAAGGTG
>JANNGQ010000669.1:0-1844 GCA_031403975.1 Planctomycetota bacterium | reverse complement strand
GTCGCTGACAGCCGGTTTGATGAACACACTGGCGTTACTGACCGTCAACTTTTCAATACCCGTCAATACATCAACACCATCAGCGCCAGTGACAGTGACAGTGTCGGTGTCGGAGCCCTCGGACAACATCATGCTCGCATTCTGTCGACAATGGACGATGTCGAACTCGTCGGCGTTGTCGATTCGCGCGAACAGCAGGGCCGCGAGATCGCTGCGAAATACGCGACGCAGTGGATTGCCTCAGCTGACCGAGTGCGACCGCTCGTCGATGGCGTTGTCATCGCGGTACCGACTGTTGCCCACGTTGAGGTCGCAGAGCCGTTTCTCGCAGCTGGCATTCCTGTGCTGATGGAAAAGCCTCTGGCCGACGGGCTTGAGGCCGCCCGTTCACTGCAGCGATTGGCCTCATTCCGCGGCGCGACTCTGCAGGTCGGACATGTCGAGCGCTTCAACCCGACGTTTGAAGTCTTACAGCAGAAGGTGAAGCATCCGCTCTACATCCGCTGTCAACGAGTCAGTCCGTACACGTTCCGCTCCACAGACATCGGCGTTGTGCATGATCTGATGATCCATGATATTGATCTGGTCCTTGCCCTGACGGGCGATTCCATCGTCAGCGTGGATTCCTTCGGAGCCGTGACATTCGGACCTCATGAGGATATGGCCGTAGCCCGGCTGCGAACCAGTTCGGGAGTCATCGCTGATCTCACCGCCAGCCGCATGAATCCCGTACCGGAACGGACTGTTCAGGTGTGGAGCACCGACGGCGTTGTTTCCGCCGACCTGCACCTGCGAACCGTCCGGAGCTGGAAACCCGTTGCCCCGCTGGCTGCAAACCCCGGAATGGTCCACGACATCGTCTCGGCGACACCGAATCCGATGATGCTGAAGGACGAAGTCTTCACGAAATGGATTACCAGCGAGACAATTCAGGCAGCCGCTGCCGATGCATTGACAGCGGAACTCCGGGACTTCATCACCTGCATCCGCAGTGGTTCAAAACCCCGAGTCTCCGGCGATGACGCCGTACAGGCCATGGAAGTCGCCGACCGGGTCCTGACCGGAATGGCCAAATGGTCGTGGCAGAATCCCGGGCACGTCCCGGGCCTTTCCAGGGCCGCATAATACCAGGCGAAGAATCGACCCGGGTTCCGGTCCTGCGATCAGTTCGGCAAATCATCGGAACTGTGATCAAAGTCACCCTGCATCGTCGCCACCAGATGCCGCCGACCTCCCTGATTGCGATGTTCGCAGAGATAGATTCCCTGCCATGTTCCCATCAGTAATCGCCCGTCAGCAACCGGAATGGAGACGGACGAACCGGTGAGCGACGATTTGACATGAGCCGGCATGTCGTCGGAGCCTTCGCAAGTGTGCTGATAGGGCCACGACTCCGGAGCCAGCCGATCCAGCGCCATGCCGAGATCGCGGAGCACGTCCGGGTCAGCGTTTTCGTTGATCGTAAGCGACGCAGACGTGTGCTGAATGAAGATATGCAGTAAACCGATCCGGCAGCGTCCCAGGCACGACAAATGACTCACCACATGCTGCGTGATCAGATGCACGCCGCGGGGAAACGCCGGCAGGATGATTTCGGTCTGGTCCTCAATGGCGATGAGTTCCTCCAAGCGGCCTTCACGGATCATCCGGCCCTGGAAAATGATGCCGACGTGATCGCAGACTTCCTGCACCTGTTCGAGGAGGTGGGAGCAGAGGAAAACCGTGATGCCTCGCGCACGGAGCTTGAGAATCAAGTCCCGGATCTGCCGTGAACCCAGCGGATCCACACCGGCTGTCGGTTCATCCAGAATCACCAGGCGCGGATCCTGGATCAGCGCCTGCGC
>JANNGQ010000668.1:0-1985 GCA_031403975.1 Planctomycetota bacterium | reverse complement strand
GCATAAGCGCCGATTCCATGCAGACCGGTTCCCAGAAACGCACGGCGGGCGGCAAGGGCGGGCAGTGGCATGGTGAATCTCGCTTCGACAACGGAGGGGGTAACACAGAACGATCGCAGAGCCGACATGTTAACAGGATTTGGGCACCAGATGGGAACGGTTGAGTGTAGTTTTCTTTCCCGCCACCGGGTTCACTCCGGTGGTTCAACGACTTCTTGCGCTACTCCGGCATTGTCAGCGACTGTGTTTCGACTGGCACAAGCCGCTAAACCGCCGGGACGAGCCCGGTGGCGGGGCGGGCGCGTCTCCCTTTTGTGTTCATCAACGACTTCACTCATGCAGTTCGCTACACTCGATGGCCTCTCCTGTTGTCATCTTTCTCCCAGCGTGAGACCCGCCGGATGACTCGTGCGCTGATGATCATATGCCTCGTAATGCAGTCCTCGGTGACCGTCACAGCCGACGACTCCGTGAACTACCAGACCCAGGTGCGGCATGTGCTGCAGCAGCGCTGTTTCGCCTGTCACGGTGTCCTCAAGCAGGAAAGCAGATTGCGACTCGACACGGCCGCATCGGCCATCCGCGGCGGTGACGGGGGCGCCGCGATTATTCCCGGCGACTCGACCGCCAGTGAACTGGTCCGAAGAATCGATGCGACGGATCTGTCGGAGCGAATGCCGCCGGAAGGCGAAGCTCTGAAACCTGACGAAATCGCGGCCATCCGACTTTGGATCGATCAGGGCGCGAAAGCTCCTTTGGATGAACAGCCGGAATCAGATCCGCGAGCCCACTGGTCCTTCCGGCCGCCGGTCCGCCCGGTTGTGCCGGATCTTGAATCTCAAATCTCAAATCAGCAATTCCGAATCAGGAATCCCATCGATGCGTTCATCGCGGCGACTCACCAGCAGCATGGCTTGACGCCTCAGCCGGATGCCGACAAGCGAACCTGGCTGCGTCGGGTGTCTCTCGACCTCATTGGACTTCCGCCGACGCTGGCGGAACAGGATGCATTTCTCGCCGACGATTCAGCCGTCGCGTTTGACATTGTCGTCACGCGACTGCTTGACAGCCCGCATTATGGCGAGCGCTGGGGACGGCACTGGATGGATATCTGGCGTTACAGTGACTGGTGGGGCCTGGGAGAGGAGGTCCGCAATTCGCAGAAACACATCTGGCACTGGCGCGACTGGATCATTGAATCGCTCAACGCGGACAAAGGTTACGACCAGATGCTCCGCGAAATGCTGGCAGCCGATGAGCTGTATCCAGAAGACCTCGATCGCCTGCGAGCGTCCGGGTTCCTGGCTCGCCAGTACTTCAAATTCAACCGCACAAGCTGGCTGGACGAAACTGTTGAACACACGGCCAAGTCGATGCTCGGACTGACATTCAACTGCGCCAAATGCCACGACCATAAATACGACCCGTTTTCACAGGTCGAGTACTATCAGATGCGGGCCTTCTTCGAACCGTATCAGGTTCGAACGGATATTGTTCCCGGAGAACTCGACTTCGAAAAGGACGGCCTCCCGCGAGCCTTCGACTGCAATCTCGATGTGCCGACATTTTTGCACATCCGCGGCGATGATCGCAATCCCGACCAGTCGCGCTCGATCTCTGCCGTCGTTCCCGCGTTCCTGGCGTTCGATGAGTTTCCGATTACTCCCACGTCGCTGCCGAGGGACGCCGGCCAGCCGCATCTGCGGTCCCACGTCGTGGATACTTACCTGAAAGCCGCGGAAGCCGAAGTCGCTGCCGCCGCAGTCCGACCGTCGCCGAATCACTCACCGCTCGATCTTATCGTCGCCGAACGAACTCTTGAACGAGCCAGACTGAATCTCACCGCTGTCAATGCCCGAGCGGCCGCCGACCGCGCAAGGGCCGACATCCGGGACTCTGAGCAGGCCCGCAACCTGGCTTCTGATGCCGCCCGCGCTGAACGCATCCTGGCGGTTGCGAAAGCCGAAGAGGCCGCCGCCCGTGCA
>JANNGQ010000667.1:0-3209 GCA_031403975.1 Planctomycetota bacterium | reverse complement strand
CCGGTGGCGACGTTGAAAGACATCAGTGGAAGCGTCTTCAATTCTTTTCCGTCAACCATCTGCACGTTGAGTAAATATTTGCCTGCATTTGCCTTCGATCTTGTGGAATCGCCGGAAACGATGGTGCCTCGGATCTCTGTGACTTGGCCTAGTGGCAAGCCAAGGCGACCAATCTCGTGACGTCTGTTTATTGATTCGGCTGAAATCGAAGCCAGCCTCTGGGGCGTCTCTTGAGCAAGCATCGTCGATGCTACTGCAGCAAATGTCAGATACCAGTACGGCTTCAACATGATCGTCTCCATTGACGTTTTCGCGCGAATGTTCTCGCACAAGCACAAGGTGGAATGAATGCCCTGCACGAAGCAAGTCATCGCGTTGATGCCATCGCCATCAACCATAACATTCCACCATAACTTAGAAGTAATGTACTCAACGACGCGAGCAACCAGATGCTTCCCATGGCATATCGTTTGTTGAAGTACGCATCACGACATTTGTCACCAAAAGAGTCGAAATACTCCCATCCAAACGCACCGGCAAAAAGTCCAGTTGTTCCACCGATGAAGAGTCCCAGAACTGCCGCGATCAGTGAATGTTGTGCGCCAAACGCAGTTCCCGAGAATGCACCAATTGCTGCAAGGAAGAGCATTGACAATCCTGACCCGCCGACCATTGGCTGGAACTCTTTCGAGGAAGGTTGGGGTGAAGGATTACTTGTGTTAAGGCGCGACGACCTGAACGTGGTAGTGGTAGTACTGCTCTTCGTGGCCGGGGTCGATCAAATAGCCGTAAACGACCATGTACAAGATGCTGAGCGCGACGTTCACAACCAATACCAAGATCGCAACGCCCACCAGCCACGCCATGCGACCTTGCATCATCAGGTCCCCGTCCGCAGAATCCGACGCCGTCCTGAGCGATCCTGGGAAGCCGTTTTCGCGATCTCTCGGTGTGCCGTACGAGTGACGTTGATGTACCACAAACCCGGCCGCGGCACACGCCGAGTTGAACCGCTTGTTAGGCTAACCTTTCAACGACGGCCCTTTCGCTCGTCGTCGTTACTTCGAGACGAAAACGAAACTCCGGTCATGCAGTTAACACTCCTTCGCGCGATCGGCCGCGAGGCGCGCATCGGTCCGGAAAATGGAGAAGCCACGAAGGGCCGACCACGCGAGGCCTGGCTGAAACTCTTCGCCGCTCGAACACGGAATTGCCGGGGCTTGCAATTCCGGCGGCCGCGGTGATTCTGAATAATCTTTCCGGGCGGGATTCAGGCATCTTCCTTGTATCACCGTGATTTCGGTCGTGATTCTCGTTCAAGGTGGACTTCAGTACCTGGTCCAACGCCATAAAAGTGTCGATGCGTTCTTTTCGAGCCCGCCAAGATGCGTGGTCAAAGATGGCCGGTTGGAAGTCGAGGCAATACAGCCGGTACGCAAGCGGCGGGATCACAATTCACATCCGGATGTCCTCGCGCCGGTAATCGCTAATCTAGCGACTGCCGGTCCCGGAGTCGTCGCTCTACACAAGGAATTGGTATACTCCTGGAATCACCCACGTCCTCCGTCTTTCATCCGCACGGCGGGGCGACTCCCGAGGCGCGGCTGCTCTGTGCGTCTCCCTTATGACTCGGTTCCGCATGTGAAACATCTGTATGCCAGAGAGATCTGACTGTCAGCAATTGCCACACCTGCCACTCACTCCCTTTGAGGAGTACATGTACTGTGATGACCGTCCGGATTATCCAATGACAGGATTTTTTCGGCTGCGATTTTCACAGCGGCTTGATTTCTGCGCGATGGACGCTGCTATTCAGGCGACTCTTGCACGTCATCCTTTGTTGCGGTCAAAGGTTCGCCGCGACGCTCATGATCGGCTGTGTTGGGAGCCAGTGGCGACGGATTCCATTCCATTCAGGCAATGGTCGGCGGATTCACAGACTGAGTATCCCGCTGCAGAATACGTGGACCTCACCGAGTCTGCCGGGACTCGCATCTGGCTGGTCGATCGAAATGGGGCGCACGATCTGGTTGTGCAGATTCACCATTCCTGCACTGACGCACTTGGCATGTGCCAGATGATTAGCGATCTTCTGTTGATTTATGCTCGAAATGCTGGCAGCCCGGGGAGTGACGTGGAGCTGCCGCCGCTGAACAATGAGCGATTGCCACACCGCAATCGATTTGGGCTGACGTGGGGAAAGCTGTTGCGCATGCTGCCGAGCCAGATTCTCGGGCTGCCTATGGTCGGCAAGTTCTTTTTGCGGAAGGCGGCCCCGTTGGGACTCTCTGCTGCCGATCAGGTTTCCAATCAACCGGTTGTGTTTCCATCACCGAGTACCTTTGACTTTGACCGCTGTGAAACAGCAGCGATACTTGCCGAGGCGAGGCGGAAAAGAGCGACTGTCAACGATTTGCTCGCTCGTGATCTGTTCCTCGCACTCAATACCTGGCGCAATGAAAACGGTGCAGGAATAAACAGCGACTGGTTGCGTTTCTTCGTACCGCTCAATCAACGCACGGAAGTCGACCAGACAATGTCCGCCGCCAATATCATGAGTGCTGTTTTTCTGGAAAGGAACCCGCAGCAATTGGCAGAGCCCGAAACTCTGCTGCGTTCAATTCAGGCTGAGATGCTGAGAATCAAGAGCCGGCAGCTGGGGCTCCTGTTCATTGCGGCACATACCCTGTTCAGTCGATTCCCTCCACTCCGAAATCATATCATGGGCGGAGGCAAATGCGTTTCATCGTGCGTCTTTTCAAACCTCGGAGTGATCCTGAATCGGACGCCTCTCTCGCGACCGGACGGCAAATTGGCGATCGGAGACATTTTGCTGGACGGAGTGGATTTCATCGCCCCGGTGCGACCACTGACTGCCGCAGCGTTCTGTGTGTATACGTATGCCGGACGGCTTTCTGTCAATCTGCACTTCGATACTCGCACGATTTCGAAACACCAGGCCGATGAACTTCTGAGTTGTGTTGTCAGACAGATTCGCGGATCTCTCAACAGAAATCCGGACCGCTCGTTGTGTCCGGCTTTGCGATGACATTGCCGCAGCCCATGATTTGTTATGCTGATTGTACCGGGTCGTCGACATGACCGACAGCGTCTTCGATCTGGTCGAGGACCTGGTGAAACCGGTGGACAATCTCGTGGTGCTGGGGTGGTTGATCTGAGGAACTGCGCGGCGCGGGAAGTGAATCTTG
>JANNGQ010000666.1:0-1812 GCA_031403975.1 Planctomycetota bacterium | reverse complement strand
GGACTGGTGGCCTCCACAGCCGGTCCGAATCGTTGCAGAACCCGTCCAGATCGGGATGAAGACTTGCTGCGATGCCGAGGCCGACGTCGGCCAGCAGGCACCATCACCAGTCCAGTCATCACAGACCTGAGAAACACGGATCGTTCATTACGGGCTGGCGTTTTCGAGAGCCTGAACACGAAGTGCCAGTGCGGCTGCCGCATCTTCAGCATCGTCGGCAGTGTTATTAGCGTTCACGGCAATCAGGATCGCAGCGACTGAAACGCCGGCATACACGATCATCGGCAGATTGAAACCACCAAACTGGCCTCTGATCACCTCGGCATCCGAAACGATTGCCGGAGTGCTGATCGCGGACGGCGGAGCTGCGTCGGCGTTCCAGAAGCGACAAGCCGTTCCGCCCATCGGTGTGACTATGAAATGCATTCCCGGACGAAGACCGCTGATTGCCACAAGTCCGTCCTGGTCGCTCACGGAAGAAGCAATCTGCTTGCCGTTGTATTCGACGGCCACCTGTTCGCCTACAACCGGGTTGCCCTGCAGATCGACAACGCGTGATGTGAGGATACCCCCTTCGCGAAGCTGCACATCCTGGATTCCGGAGTCGGTTGACTGTTCAGCGGCAATCAAGACCGGCGAATGGAATATCAGGCTGAGCGCCACGCAGGCGCCGACGAAACGCGAAAACGGATTCTTGGGCGACAGCATGATCAGGTTCCTTCAATTCAGTAATTCCGGTAGGGGCCTGCCCGATGCGGGATTCTTGAACTCTGCCGGGGGGAGGGGACGCGCGAGAGACGCAAGGGCAGGGTGACTGGACGGGTAGGCCGTGGCTGTGCTGAGGTCGAGCGATGGATCTCAACCGTCACCGTTCACGACTTGATCCGGAAGCTACCCGAATCGTGATTTTCCGGAAATAGGAGTTTGCCCGCGTCAGAGCGCCGGTGTTTTGTTCCTCGGCGAAACTGCTGAACGGCCCAGGCGCTTCGCCGTTGTGAATCTGGGCAAGATACTTCCTGAGGAGATCTATCGTCTGCGGAGATTCATTCAGCAGAAAGCAAGTCCAGGCCCAACTGTCACGGTAGGCGTCGGCATCCATGTTCTCTGCCGCCGGAATCGACTCGAGGGCCTTCAGCGAGGGCTTCCAGCCGGTTCGTGCTTTCCATCGCGCTGCCGTTACACGACCGGACTCCGCACGGGAATCTGCGGGCTCCTCCAGATACTCTGCCAACCCCTCATCCAGCCATAGCGGAAGGAATGGCAGGTGCTGATGCAACAGGGCATGAGTCATCTCATGCCGCAGATCGTTCAGCAGGGTTCGGCTCTGATAGGCGTAAATCTGGCTCACGTCGCCGTTACGATAGTAAATGGCTTTGCGGTGACGAGCCTGCGGAATTTTCGGAGCGACGTATCGCAGGTAACTGCCATGGTCCTGAAACAGGATGATCTGAACGGGCTTTCCGGAAGAAGCGACATCGAGCAGAGTCGTCAGTTCGTCACTGACTTCGCCGACACTACTCCACAGTGCAGCAACATCAGGTGTGAATTGTGCATACAATTCAACGTTGCCGTTTCGCTCTTTCACCTGCCAGTCAGGTTCACCAAACGACACCGACAGGTACATCCCGGCAATCACCATCAGCGGAATGGAAACGCAGTTCAGCATGCAGACAGGCTTCGATCCGGCGGGAACTGTCGGGCTCGTGGTGGATCATGGATCGTCGGGCATTCCGCTGGCGGGGTCAACGTGACTTTGGAACTGTCGGCGAGCTGCCCGATATCGTTCGATCCCGGATTTTTTGCGACCCGCCG